>NZ_JAQXUZ010000004.1:0-167760 GCF_029224645.1 Mogibacterium kristiansenii | reverse complement strand
TGAAAAGAGCGACCTCGCAAAGAAGCCGCTCTATATTGGTATTAACTGTTGATTATCTAAGTGTTTTCTTTCTTCGGTAAGTTACAGGTTGTCTTAAGGTAGGGGTGTGGGGAAGGACGTACGAAAGTACTCCTGCTGCCGCATTCCTTGCCTCGATTATGCTGTTTTAACGCTCCCTTTCACGCTCCCTTCTGGCACGGTACTTTGCGTAATGCTCCATTGCCTTTACCACATAATCCTCCCTCTGGGATATGGGAAGATTCTTTGGAAAAAGTTCTTTGACTCTGTCAGCTTTCAGGATGAACCTGTCCTTCTGATTCGGCTTTTCCTCGCCCATCATGTGGTAAATAAGGTCCTGTGTCAGGATTCCCTTATCTGACAGAGCTCTCAGTTCTCTTGCCTGAGCATGACTTGGAGTGCTGTCCTCGTAGTGTATTGCAGCCACCAGGCTTTCCTGCATGTCTCTTGGAAGATATGAGATTTCAACAGCAGGCCTCAGAGCAATCTTTCCCTCATCCACCATTTCAAGGAGCTGTGGGATAAGGTAGGTGAGGCGGATATATCTCTTTATCTGAGAAGCACTTTCGCTCGTTTCAAGTGCAAGAAGTTGACTTGTTTTCAACCTGGGTTCCAGTGGGTCCCCGGTTAAATCCGTTCTTGCTCCAGCCTGACGTTTCATTGCATCGTACCGCATCTTATATGAGAATGCCTTTTCACTTGGAAGTATGGTGGTTCTCTGAAGGTTGCTGTCCACCATAAAGATTGTAGCCGCATCCTTATCAAGCTCAACTACCTCGCACCTGAGGGTATCAAGTCCTGCAAGCTCGCAGGCTCTTTTCCTTCTGTGCCCCGATAGCAGCTCGTATCTTCCATCTTCTTTTCTTCTTACTGTAGCAGGAGTAAGTACTCTGAACTCCTTTATGCTGTCCACAAGTGTCTTCATATCCTCGTCCTCCTTTACCTTAAACGGATGCTTCGGGAAAGGGTCTATCTCATCAAGGGATATCTCATAGATCCTTTTGAGCTTTGCATCTTCTCGCTCCTCCTGCGTGGAAAACAGGTCATCTGCAGAGGGAAGATGAAAGTCCAGCTCGTTCTTTTTCGCCATTTTGAATCACTTCCTTCGTCAGAGCCTCATAGGCTTTGCATGCTGCATTGTTTCTGTCGTAGGCGTATATGCTTACGCCTGCAGCACTTGCTTCCGCTGCCTTTACGGCAACCGGCACCCGGGTTTTGTAGATCTTCATGATGTGGCCGTACTGCCTTCTTAAGGTCTCTGCAATACTTCTTGCAAGGTTTGTACGGTTATCCACAAGAGTAAGGATGGCACCGTCGATGGTAAGGGCAGGGTTAAGAGTTCTCTTTACCTTCCCTATGGTGCCTATGAGCTGGGTCATGCCCTTTGCGGGAAGATACTGTGCCTGAACAGGGATGATTACCTTGTCTGCCGCAGCAAGGGCGTTGATTGTTATCATGCCTAGAGACGGCATGCAGTCGATTATGACATAGTCATATCGCTCCTTAAGCTTTGCTTCCTTGATATAGTTCTTGAGTGTCACCTCACGGCTCATGGCGTTTACAAGCTGTATCTCCATGGATGAAAGCTCAAGATTTGATGGGATAAGGTCAACTCCTTCCTTATGGGTTATGATCCCTTCTGATGGAGTGACAGGCTTATCCTTCAGCACCTTCATCATGAGGTCAGAAAGCGTCACTTCAAGCTCATCCGGATTCTTTATCCCCAGTGACACCGTAAGGTCCCCCTGGGGGTCGCAGTCTATGAGAAGGAGTTTCTTTCCCTCTCCTGCAAGACCGACCCCAAGGTTTAAGGCTGTTGTGGTCTTCGCTACGCCTCCCTTCTGATTGCATATTGCTATGACATTACATTTCTTCATGGCAATCCTCCTCGCAAAGGAAGGCATAATCATCACTTTCGTCTGCCAGCTTTTCAAAGAGCACATCAAGGAAATACTCACAGAAGTCTTCGTCGTACTCCAGATACTCCGTAAGACCTTCTAAAAACCTTCCAGTATCTTCATCTCCTCTTACTTTTAAGATATCTGCGAGAAACTCAATTGCTTCTGAAAAGTGTTCGTGGCCATGCATGCACTTTGCAATGCGCATTGTGTGCATGAAAATGCACTCATCGAACTTTTTCTTTGTTTTGCCGGCGATTGCCCCGGCAACAGACTCGGCATATGCAACAAGCTCGTTAAGCACGCCTTCCTCTTCCTCTGTCCAGTACTCCGGCTCATCGGGCTCTTCTGCATCAACCTCTGTGATGATGATTCTGATTACTAATTCCTTTTCGCTTTTTCTTTCTCTCATTTCTGTTCCTTTCCGCCGTATCGGCCTGCAATAAAAAAGCCGCACTCCCTATTGAATGCGGCATGTAAAGGATATATAGATATATGAATCATGCAATGAGCCTTGCGAGGATCTCATCGACAGGATCTGTATATCTGTTTTCTGCTATGAGGGTGTTTCTAAGCTCGTTAAGGGCAAATACCAGAACTCTGACCTCATCATGTGTCAGCTTAAGCTTCATTTGATATCTCATGACTCTTTCCTCCAATCTTTTCTGTTATTGTCTGCTTCAGTTTAATGTGTGGGAATGAATGCAGCAAATGTGCGAATTCGGATATGAAAAAAGACAGCCGAAGCTGCCTTGGGGTTCATATGACTGATAGATTAAACGATAAATTTCGCTCTATTCATCTAGCAGATGATTTAGAATTTGCTCACGATTATTCAAGAACATTGAAGTGATTTGATAACTATCCGTATCCTCATACTGGCACGGATGTATCACACCTTTATCAAAGGTTAGTATCTCAGAATCCGGAAGACCAAGTATGATAGGCGAATGAGTTACAATAAAAAACTGTGCGCCTTGTTTTCTGCAACGGTCAATTTCAAACAACAATGTAAGCTGTCTCTGTGGTGATAGTGCAGCTTCAGGCTCGTCTAAGAAATACAGTCCGTTTCCATTAAAGTTATTTTGAACCATTGCTAGGAAGCTCTCACCGTGAGACTGCTCATGATAGTGCATAGGAACGCCGCCAGGGCCTTTCGAATATTCATCCTCTGTAGTTGCTACATTATAAAAGCTTTCAGCTCTAAGAAAATAACCCCATTTCGCTCGTATTTGTCTGGACAGGCGAATTGCATCACACAGCTTCGAGTGTGAGTCATAGGTTGAGAAAGAATAGTTCTTTGTGCCACCCTCTGGGTTAAACCCTTCTGCAATGGCCATCGCCTCCAGCAACGTCGATTTCCCGCTGCCATTCTCGCCAACAAAGAACGTAACTTGTTTATTAAAGGAAATCTTACTAACATTGTGAATTGCTTCAATCTCACTAAGGTAACTTCCTTGTTCGACTTTATTCCAATCTATGAAAACATCTTTAATGAACATGACTTTATACCGTATATATAACTTCCAGGTTCTATTCTAAAGTGACAGCAACAGCTCATATTACAAATGGTCGTTATTCTTATTCTTTCTGTACACTAACCAGCTAACGAGAAAGCTGTTTGTAAACAGATATGCAACAAGACCTTTATCTATAGCATTCTTTTCTTTCTCTGTTTTATACTTGCGTGATTTCATAATGAAGTACACTATCACCCCAATTATTATTACTAACAATACGATTGAGATAATAGATTGTTTCATTTCCATTCACCGCCTTTTCAAATTCAAACTTACTTCAGCTTCATTATACATTCCGGCACTGACCCCGTAAACGCAAACAATTATGCATCACCTGCAAAAGGGCAGACTCCCCCCCTGGTATAGAAAATACCTGATTTTCGAGTCCCGCGGGCAACAAAAAATGTGAATTTGCAGTTTCTGAATCCACCCAAAAACGGGCTTCTCCCAACCGATTCCCATTTTAAAGTTCCTTTGTATACCTTTGTATGCGTCTGTACGACGTGAATCTATATAAAAAAGGAAACCCGCAAACCCTTGCAATTGCTGGAACCCTTGCAATTATAAGAAAAAAGAGACCTTGTTCAGGTCTCTTCGTTTTGGCGGAGGACATGGGACTCGAACCCACGGGGCTGTTACACCTTACTTGATTTCCAATCAAGCTCCTTAGCCGCTCGGTCAATCCTCCAAAAGTATTTAGTCATTTCTGACGCTCACTTATATTACCATAGGAATAAGGTTAATGCAAGTATTTTTTGTATTTTTTTCGAATTATTCGGAATTAAGCGTGGAAGCCGGTCCGTAATGGCACCGGCTTCCTGCAAATTCCACAAATTCACTCGCCTTTCATAATATATCAGAACAGTTCAAAGATGGACACCTGTGCCGTATCCGGCACGCCCCGGAACATGCCTACCGCTTTCAAGTCGTCGATATTGCTCTGAGAGAGTTTAGTCTGCTGCCGCACATCGTCCAGAGAGGTGAACGGCGTTCCGTCGTAGGCATCCGCCAGGGACTCCGCCGCCGCTTTGCCCAGTCCGCTGATGGCCATATACGGAACCACCACGTCCCCACCTTCCACGATGAAGTCACACGGTTGGGAAACGCCCAGCTCCGGCATCCGGAACCGAAGTCCCCGAGAGAACATCTCGTACATCACTTCGTAGACGGTGAGATGATCTTTCTGCTTGGTGGTCATCTGGTTCCCCAGCTGCTCCAGGTTCTTCATCTCTCGCTCCACCGCCTGAATTCCGTCTCGGGCTGCCAGAACATCGAAATCATCGATTTTGGAAGAGAGCCATGCGGCATAGAATTCCGCCGGATAGTACACCTTGAACCAGGCCATTCGGATGGACATGAGCACGTAGGCCACCGCATGGGCCCGAGGGAACATGTACTTCAGAGTTTCGCAGGACCAAATATACCAGTCCGGAACCCCATGGCTCTTCATGGTTTCCAGCTCCTCTTCCGTCAGCGGCTTGTTCTTACGAACGTGTTCCATGATCCAGAACGCTTCCTCATTCGGGATTCCCTTCAGAATCAGGTAGTTCATAATATCGTCACGGCAGGAAATCAGCTCATCGATGGTGGCTTTTCCGTCTCGAAGGAGTTCCTGACCGTTATTGGTCCACACGTCGGTTCCGTGAGAGAAACCGGAAATCTTTACCAGCGCGGAGATGGTAGTCGGCTGAATGTCGTCTAGCATCTGCCGTGTGAAGTTAGTTCCGAACTCCGGAATGGCATAGGTTCCGTGAACGAATTTGTAGTCCGGATTCTGGATGTTCAAGGCCTCTGTGGAGGTGAACAGGCTGATGACCTTCTTATCCGCAACGTCGATGGTCATCGGATCCACACCGGTCATATTCTGAAGATGACGAATCATCTGCGGCACATCGTGGCCCAGAATATCCAGCTTCAGCAAGTTCTTATCGATTTTGTGATAATCGAAATGGGTGGTAATGATATCCACCGGTTTGTTGGCCGGACGCTGCACCGGGCAGAACTCATAGATTTCATGATCGTCCGGCACGACAATGATTCCGCCCGGATGCTGCCCGGTGGTTCTTTTTACCCCTGTACAGCCCTTGGTGAGATAATCGATGTCGTATTTGCTCAGCTTCTTCGGCGACTCATCGGCATAATGCTTTACGTAGCCGTAGGCGGTTTTATCCGCAACGGTGGCTACCGTACCCGCCTTGAAAATATTCTTCTCTCCGAAAATCACGCCAACGTATTTGTGGGCTGTAGCCTGATATTCGCCGGCGAAGTTCAAATCGATATCCGGTTCCTTATTACCGCTGAATCCCAAGAATGTCGCGAATGGAATACGGAAGCCGTTCTTCTCGTACGGGGTGCCGCATTTCGGACACACCTTGTCCGGCATATCGAATCCGCAGTCGTACTTTGCTTCATCTTCCTCCGCAAGCCATTCCAGGTTCTTGCACTTCGGACAGATATAATGCGGCTCCAAAGGGTTTACCTCGGTAATCCCCGCCATGGTAGCGGCGAAAGAAGATCCTACGGATCCTCGGCTGCCCACCAGGTAGCCGTCATCGTTGGATTTTTTTACCAGACGCATGGCTGCTACGTACATCACGGCATAACCGTTATTGATGATGGCGTTCAGCTCCGTGTCCAGCCGGGTTTGAATCACTTCCGGAATCGGATCGCCGTACATTGCCTTTGCATTCTCGTAACAGGTATCCCGCAGGAATTCCTCCGCGCCTTCAATCTTCGGCGGACACTTATCCGGCGGCACCGGCTCGAACACCTCGCACATATCCGCAATCCGGTTGGTATTGGTGATAACCACCTCTTCCGCCCGGTCTCCCAGGTAGGAAAATTCCGCCAGCATCTCGTCCGTAGTGCGCAGGTACAGGCTGTTGGCGTTGGTCTCGCTAAAGCCCATGCTGGACATGATGATGTTCCGATATATCGCCGACTCCTTCGTCGGGTAGTGGGAGTCTGTAGTGGCGACGGTCATCTTCCCCAGCTCGTCCGCCAGAGACAGAATCAGCAAGTTATTGTCCGCCAGCTCCTTCCGGGATGCCACCATCCCTTTGTCAATCATGAACTGGTTGTTGTCCAACGGCTGAATCTCCAGATAATCGTAGAAATCCGCAATCTGAAGCAGCTCCTCCCGGGAAGCCCCCCGGTTGATCGCCTGATACAGCTCTCCGGCCTCGCAGGCACTGCCCACGATAATGCCTTCTCTGTGCTGCTGCAGTACGGAACGGGGAAGTCTCGGTTTCTTGTAAAAATAATCTACGTGGGAATAAGAGACCATTTTATACAGATTCCGAAGTCCCGTCAGATTCTTGGCCAGCAGAATGATATGGTATGTCCGGTTTTTTTTGATATCGATGGTTCCATCCGGAAGCATGGCATCCTCATCGGGATACAAATATCCTTCCATGCCGTAAATGATTTTGATATCCTTTCCTTTGCCCCGAAGTTTTGCCGCTCGATTAGCCGCATCCGGGAAGGCCTGCACCACGCCGTGATCCGTAATCGCCACCGCCTTCTGACCCCAGGCCGCCGCCTGATCCACCAGTTCCGCGATTTCGTTGAAGCCGTCGTTGTCGCTCATCTTCGTGTGCACGTGAAGCTCCACCCGCTTTTCCCCCGGGTGCTCATCTTTGCGCTCCGGTTTTGACGACTGGTTGATGGAACGGGCCATGATGCCCACTTCGTTTTCAAAAGTATCGAATTCCACATTTCCGGAAATCTTCAGCCAGTCTCCCAGTGATACGTTTTCCTCCAGCAGTTCAAAATCCTCGGTCTTCATAAAGGCCTTGCAGCAGGTGGCCCGCTCCTTATCGGTGATTTCCATGGTCACCAGAAGTTTGCCGTTCTTTATGGCACGGGAATCCAGGCTGAACAGCTCTCCGCGAATGACCACCTGACCCCGCTCCCCCACCTTGCCGTAGATTTCCTCGATGGGAATGGGGTCTCCGGAGATATAGGTCCCGTACAGAACCCCGCCGGAAACGTTGGGCTTCTTGCTGCCTTTGCTTTTATCCGACGCCTTCTTCACTGCCGGTGCTTCGGAAGCTTGATAGGCGTACCGGAACCGCACGTCCTTCGCCTGTCCCACCTTCTTCAGAATCCGATCCCGCATGCGCTTCTCGTGAATACGAGGTATCACAAAATTGAGTTTGACACCGACTACCAGCGTCAAACTCTCTTTTTCCAGATATACCCTGGGTATTTCAATATTAATATCCTGTTCTTTCATCCCGGAAATGCGTTCCAGCTCTTCCGTTGTCAGAATATCTTGGGGTATTTTGATCATCCACTACTCTTCTTTCTCTATCATTTCAATGAGACGGTCTACCAGTTGGTTTTCCGGAACCTTTCCGATAATCTCCCCGTGGGAGAAGAGCAAGCCCTCGCCCTTTCCACCGGCAATACCGTAATCCGCTTCCCGGGATTCTCCCGGACCGTTCACCACGCAACCCATTACTGCGACCTTTAACGGTCTCAGGCCTTTCTCCTGACGTCTTTTCGCAACCGGAATCAAACGGTTCTCCGTTTCCTCTGCCAAGGAGATCAAATCCACTTCCGTTCGGCCGCAAGTCGGGCAGGAAACGATTTCAATACTCTTTTCCCGAAGCCCTACCGCTTCCAGAATGCGCTGTCCGAATAGAACTTCCTGAACCGGGTCATCCGTAAGGGACACCCGCAGGGTATCTCCAATCCCGCTGAGGAGCAGTCCGCCGATTCCGATGGCGGATTTCAGCTTTCCGTTGGACGGAGTTCCCGACTCGGTGATGCCGATGTGCATCGGTACGTCCGTTTCCTTGGCGGCCAGAGTATAGGCCGCATAAGTCATGGGAACGTTGGAGGATTTGATGGAAAGCACCAGATTATCGAAATCCAGATTTTCCATGTAGCGAACCGTATTCAGCGCGCTCTTCGCCAGCGCTTCCGCCGTTACGCCGCCATATTCCGCCAGAATTTCTTTTTCCAGGGAACCGGAGTTGACGCCGACCCGAATCGGGATGTGCCGCGCTTTGGCCGCCTGAACCACCTTCTGTACGTACTCCGCTTTTCCGATATTGCCCGGATTGATGCGCACCTTGTCCGCACCGGCTTCAATTGCACCGATGGCCAATCGATAGTCGAAATGGATATCCGCCACCAATGGCACTTCCGTCTTCTTCCGCACCTGTGCAAAAGACTCACAAGCCTCCATATCCGGAATCGCCACTCGCACGATATCGCAGCCCGCTTCTTCCAGTTCCTGAATCTGACGCAGCAGCGCCTTCTCATCCCGGGTATCTACATTTGTCATGGATTGAATGGAAACCGGCGCCCCTCCGCCGATTTGAATTCTTCCGCACTGTACGCTTCTTGTCATACCATCCTCCTATCCGAACAACCGCATAATATCGTTCCAGGTAATAAACACAGCAAAAGTAATCAGCAGGAACATGCCCGCCAAATGCACTTTCCCCTCCATATCGTCGGAAATCATATTTCCCGTAATCTTTCGAATCATCACAAAGATAATTCTTCCGCCGTCCAGCGCCGGGAAAGGCAGCAGATTAACATAGGCCAGATTCAGGCAAATCAGGGCTGCCAGATACAGATACGGCACCGCGCCCGCCGTGGCCGTCTGATTCACCAGTGAAACCATTCCCACCGGACCCGCCAGGTCGTTTCGGGACATCTGCCCGGTAAAGAGCATCTTCAAGCTCTTCAGCATCAGTTTGTTCAAGTTCCAGGTTGCCGCCGCGCCATATCGTCCGCAGGTAAAAATATTATGGCTTTGTCTGCAGGCAATGCCCACCATCATTCGTTTCTCTTTCTTGGAGTATTCCGGCTGAACGGTGCAATCCTGTTTCTTGCCATCCCGGTCCACCGTAATCCGAATTTCTTTCCCGGACTTGTCTCGGTCGATTTCCTGTACCACTTCCATCCAACCGGATGTTTTGACCTTATTCACTGCCACAACACGGTCGCCCGCCCGAAGACCGGCTGCCTCTGCCGGTGAATTCTTCACCACAGAATCCAGCGTATTGGTGGGAATGCCGGATACGGTTACCGCAATAATCATCACCAGCAGTGCGGTGATGACGTTCATCACGGCGCCTGCCAGGAGCACGGCAATCTTCTGCCACACCTTCTTGTTGTTAAAGGCTCTCGGGTTTCCGCTTTCCTCGTTCTCCCCTTCCATGGCGCAATATCCGCCGATGGGCAGGAGCCGTACGGAATACAAGGTCTCCCCCTTCTGTTTCTGGAAGAGAAGGGGACCCATTCCCATGGAGAACTCGTTCACTTGAACGCCTACCAATTTCGCTACCACAAAATGTCCCAGCTCATGGGGAATAATCATAATGCAGAAAAGTATGATTGTTAGAATTGCTGTCAGCAATAAAGTACCCTCGTTTCTTAACTCATTTATTTCCGTTCTTCACTCTCCGGTGAAGGTTTCGGAAGAGAACTACCCTTGTGCCAGTTCCCTTGCCATTCGCCGGGCTTCCCAATCGATCTCCAGAATTTCCGATACGCTCTTCGGATCCACCGGATTGTGGGCCTCCAGCACCTTCTCAATGGTGCGCTGAATATCCAGGAAACGAATTTCCTTGTTCAGGAACATGGCCACCAATTCCTCATTGGCGCCGTTTAATGCAATCGGGTAACTTCTTCCGTCTTCAATGGCCTGATACGCCAAGCTCAGACAGCGGAACACATCCATCCGAGGCTTCTCGAAATGAAGGTTGGCGCCCTCCGTGAAGAAGTCCAAGCTGTCCCCGGAATACTCCAGCCGCTTCGGGTATCCCAAAGCCAAACTGATCGGAATCCGCATATCCGGAAGTCCCATCTGAGCAATCACCGAAGTATCCGCAAATTCCACCATGGAATGAACGATACTCTCCGGGTGCACGTGCACATCGATTTTGGACGCCGGCACATCGAAGAGCCAGCGAGCCTCGATGACTTCCAGCCCCTTGTTCATCATGGTGGCGGAATCGATGGTAATCTTCCGGCCCATGGTCCACTTTGGATGATTCAGCGCCTGATCCAAAGTCACATCTTCCAGCTCTTCCGGAGAGTACTTCCGGAACGGTCCCCCGGATGCGGTCAGAAGAATTCGCCGAATTTCCCGTCCCTTGTTTCCTTCCAGGCATTGGAAAATGGCGCTGTGCTCGCTGTCTACCGGCAGGAGCTTCACGCCCTTTCTCGCCACGGCATCCATCACCAGAGCGCCTCCGGCCACCAGGGTTTCCTTGTTGGCCAACGCAATATCCTTCCCAAGCCGGATTCCGTGATAGGTCGGTGCCAAACCGCTGATTCCCATCAGGGAATTCACAATCATGTCTCCCTCGACTTCCGTCAGCTGAACCAAACCCTCGTCGCCATGGTACACGGTAAGATTCGGGAATCGTTCCTGCACTCGACGAGCATCCGCTTCGTTTCCCACGCAGATCCCAAGCGGCCGATATTTCTCGATCTGCTGAATCAGTTCATCCACCCGGCTTCTGCAGCTCAAAGCGGTAACGGTAAACAAATCCGGATTCTCATCCACAATGTCCAAGGTCTGCGTACCGATGGAGCCGGTGCTTCCCAGAATAATTATTTTCTTCATCCGATTAACCTTCTATCCTCTTCTTCTCTGTTCCGTTTATACCAGAACAAACAGAATGTAGTAGCACACTGCCGGTGCCACGAAAATCACACTGTCAAAACGGTCCATAATGCCGCCGTGACCCGGAATCAAATGTCCGTAATCCTTAATTCCCATTCCACGCTTGAACATGGATGCGGTCAGGTCGCCCGCTTCGGCCACCATTCCGCCCAGCACGCCGATAATCATGCAGTGCACCATCATGGTTGGGTAAAAGAAGTATCCGAAGATTCCGCAAAGAACCGCACTTCCCACAACTCCGCCGACAGCACCTTCGATGGTCTTCTTCGGGCTGAGGTTCGGTGCCATCTTGTGTTTTCCCAGGAAATATCCGGTGAAGTAGGCCATGATATCCGAACCGAAGGCCGCGATAACCACCAGCCAGGTCATCTTTGGATATGGGGTGTTGTCTATGATGACAATGTGGTAGGAGAACAGCACAATGTACACCAGCGCCGTCAGCGTGGCAACTGCATCGTACGGCTTTCTTTCCGTAATTTTCCATCCGTAGATCATGCTGACCATCATGGAAAGAATTACCCATGCCATCAGGAAGGTGTGGTTCACGCCCAGGAACAGGTGTCCAGCATACAGAATGGTAATCATAACGTACGCAATCGGCTTGGATGGGTGAACTCCCATGTTTTCAAAACCGTTATAGAACTCCGTTACGCCAACGTAGGCAATCAGTGCCGCTGCCGCCAGCAGCGGAATACCGCCGAAATAGATAATCAATAGCAATGGAACCATTACGATTCCGGAAATAATTCTTGTCTTCATTACTTGTCGTCCTTGTCCCTTCCTCCGAATCTTCTTTTGCGATGGGAAAATTGTTCACAGAGGTTCCCAAATTCCTCCGCCGTGAAATCCGGCCACAGGGTATCGGTGAACATCAACTCGCTGTACGCCGATTGCCATACCAGAAAATTGGACGTCCGCTCCTCGCCGCTGGTCCGAATAATCAAATCCGGATCCGGAATATCATCATGGACTCTTCCGGTATAGAGATGCGCACTGATGTCCTCCTCCGTAATTTCCGTCCGGCCCGGTTCCGCCAGCAGCTCGTTCACTGCTTTTACAATCTCTGCCCGGCCGCCGTAATTTACCGCGATGTTGAATACCAGACCTGTATTATCCTTGGTGGCATCCAGCAATTTATCGATTGCGGCCACAGAATCTGCCGGAAGCTCCCGGTATTCGCCGATGATGTTGATCCGCACGTTGTTCTCCACCAGCTCCTTCAGTTCCAGCTGCACGTACTTCACGATGAGCCGGAAGATGCCGGAGACCTCTTCCACGCTGCGCTTCCAATTCTCCGTGGAGAACGCGTATACCGTCAGATACTTTATTCCCATATTGGAAGCCGCAATTACGATTTTTTTCATGGACTCCATGCCGGCATTGTGTCCCATCAAACGAGGAACCCCTTTCTTCTTTGCCCAGCGTCCGTTTCCGTCCATTATAACACCTACATGTGTAGGAAGTTTGTTCGGTTCTGTCATAATATACCTCTTAATACAAGCAAACGTGGCTAAAGAGCCACGTTATACTCACTCATTATTACACTGCCATCAGTTCTTCGTTCTTCTTGGCAATGATTTCGTCAACTTTCTTGATTGCCTTGTCGATGGTCTTCTGAACATCGTCCAGAGCATTCTTCATCTCGTCTTCGGTGATGTCTCCGGCTTTCTGCTGCTTCTTCAGATCATCGTTCACATCACGGCGTACGTTTCGAATGGCAACCTTCGCATCTTCGCCCATCTTCTTAATCTGCTTTACCAGCTCTTTTCTTCTCTCTTCGGTCAGCTGAGGAATTCCCAAGCGGATGCACTTTCCGTCATTGGATGGGTTGATACCCAGGTTCGCTTCGTTGATTGCATGTTCGATGGTTCCCAGTGTGGATGGGTCGAACGGTGAAATCATTAATGTTCTGGCATCCGGTACGGATACGTTTGCCAGACTCTTCAGTGGAGTCGGAACACCATAATAGTCTACATTTACTCTGTCCAGAAGAGCCGGATTTGCTCTGCCGGCACGGACGGTGTTCAGATTTTCTCTCAGCACGTTTTCAGTTTTTTCAAGCTTTTCTTCCAGGGATTTCTTATGAGACATTTTTCTTCCTCCATTTGTGTCTTCTAATGAATCAGCGTTCCCACATTCTCACCGTTAATGACTTTCATCAGGTTTCCTTCTTCGGCCATCGCAAAAACGTACAGCTGAATGTCGTTGTCCTTACAGAGAGTGGCAGCGGTGAGGTCCATCACTCTCAGTTCTTTCTCTACAATATCCATATAGGTCAGTTCTTCATAACGTTCCGCATCCGGATTCACGTTCGGATCTTCCGAATATACCGCATCGATGCTCTTTGCCAGTAAAATTACTTCCGCATTCATCTCCGCCGCCCGCAGAGCCGCTGTGGTGTCCGTGGAGAAGAATGGGCTTCCCGTTCCGCCTCCAAAGATTACGACTTTGTTGTCGTCCAGATAATCCAGCGCCTTCCGTCTGGAATATCCCTCTGCCATATCGCGAATTTCGATGGCGGTCATCACCTTCGCATCGCATCCAATGGAAAGCAAGGAATCCTGTAGTGCCAGGGCGTTCATTACCGTTGCCAGCATACCCATATAATCTGCGGTTGCACGGTCGATATTCTTTCCGGTACGACCCCGGAAGAAGTTTCCGCCACCCACGACGATGGCAATCTGCACCCCTTGATCGTGAATTTCCTTAACCTGCGCAGCCGTCTTTGCGGTCATCTCCGGATTCACACCGAATTTATCCTCTCCGGCCAATGCTTCTCCACTGAGCTTAATTAAAACTCTCTTGTATTTGGTTGCCATATTTCACCTCTCCTACTTCTGTTGAAATAGTATCATATTACCACATCTTTGTAAATCGCATTCTACCGCTTCGGCTCGATGAGAACGGTTTCCGCAGAATCTACAGCCGCCTTTACCAGAGCGTCTACGTCCAGCGCTTCTTCCGATTTCTCAATATTCTTCAGTTTCGGCTTCGTCACCGGATGCTTCGGCAGGAATACGGTACAGCAATCCTCATACGGCTGAATGGAGATATCGTAGGTTCCGATTTCCTGTGCCTTATCCATGATGTCCACCTTGTCCATGGCGATGAGCGGACGCATTACCGGCATCTTCACTACCGCATCGGTTACCACCAGGGCTTCCGCCGTCTGGCTGGCCACCTGGCCCAGGTCCTCTCCGGTAATCAGCATCATATCGTGCTTCTTGATCGCCATTTGCTCCGCAATTCGCATCATGAAACGACGGACTAAGATGGTGGTTTCATCCTCCGGACAGTTCTTTACGATTTCTTCCTGAATCGGCAGCAAGTTCACCACATACATTTTGATGGATCCCATATATCCCGCCAGCACACTGCACAGGTCTTCTACTTTCTTCTGAGCTCTCTGGCTGGTGTATGGATATGAATGGAAATGAATGGCTTCAATCCGCATTCCTCTCTTTGCCATCATGAATGCCGCAACCGGGCTGTCAATTCCGCCGGACATGAGAATCAGGCCCTTTCCGTTGGTACCCAGCGGCAAACCGCCAAAGCCCTTAATCTTATCCCGATAAATGTATGCTCCTTCGGACCGAACATCCACATAAAGCAGGACTTCCGGTTCATGCACATCCACGTGCAGCACCTTGCAGGTCTTGAGAATCGTCGCGCCCACCTGACGGCCGATTTCCGGAGACTGCACCGGAAACGTCTTGTCCACGCGCTTTGCTTTTACCTTGAAGGATTTAATTCCTTCCTTCTCAATCAATTCCATCATATATGCCGCTGCGGCTTTACCGATGGCATCCATATCCGGTACGCAGCAAGTTGCCGGACTCACGGTGGCCACGCCGAAAACCTTCGATGCCACCCGAACCACTTCTTCCCGAGGCACATCTGCCGGTACTCGAACCAACATCAGACCGCCAATCCAACGGGATTCCACATCGTTGAATACGGAAAGGGCACTGCGTACTCTTTCCAGAAGCACCCGCTCAAAGTACGGGCGGTTCATTCCCTTCAGTGCCACTTCTCCGCACCGAACAATGTATAAATTCTTTTCCATGTCTGTCTCCTATCTGTCTTCTACCGAAAGCTTCCCAGTCTCCGGAATCTCGTTACCGCATTTTTCAGGCGGTCGATGACGAAATCCATTTCTTCCATCGTGTTGAACTCCGAGAAACTGAACCGAATCGCGCATTCAATTTCTTTATGCCCCAAGGACATGGCCTGCAGCACGTGGCTGTCTCCCGTGTGATGGGATGCGCATGCCGAACCGGTAGATACAAAGATGCCGTCCTGCTCCAGCGTATGCAGAAGCACTTCGCCGCGAGTTCCCAGGAAGGAAAAATTAATAACGGACGGGCAACGGGTTCCGTAATGCTGGAGCTCCAATCCCTGTTCTTCGAACCCGTTCAGCTGCACATCCGGAATCTCGTCGATAACCGCTTTCCGAAAGTAATCGTTCACCTGTGCCATCTTCTGTTGTTTTTCGAAGATATTTTCCGTGGCCATCTGAGCCGCCAGTCCAAGCCCGGCGATTCCCGGTGTGTTCTCGGTTCCGGATCGGAATCCGTCTTCCTGTCCGCCGCCTAGAATAAACGGCGGAATGTGAACGCCCTTCCGAATGTAGAGGGCACCCACTCCCTTCGGCCCGTGGAACTTGTGTCCGCTGATGGAAATCAGGTCGAAGGGTGCGTCGTTAAATTCTACTTTTCCAAAGGCTTGTACTCCATCGGTATGGAACAGGATTTCCGTTCCGTGTTCCCGATTAAATTCCTGAACGATACGGTAACACGGAAGCACCGGTTCTATGGTACCCACCTCGTTGTTCACCGCCATCATGGATACCAGCACGGTCTCCTCGTCTAATGCCGCTTTCAGAGCCTGCGGTTCCACGTATCCGTTCACATCGGAGGCGAGATAGACGATTTCATATCCATCCTCCTGAAGACGCTTCATGCATTCCAGCACCGCCGGATGCTCTAGCTGTGTGGTAATCACTTTTTTCCCACGGCGACGCATCTTACGGCAGGAGGAGAAAATCGCCATGTTATCGCTTTCCGTTCCGCCGGATGTAAAAACAATTCGGCCGTCTCTCGGGAATGTCCGGCTCAATGCTTCTCTCGCATCAAAGATATAGTTGCCGGCTTCAAAACCCATGGAATGAAGAGAGGAAGGATTCCCGAATTCCTCTCGCTGAAGCCGAATCATTAAATCCGTTACTTCATCATATTGCCTTGTAGTTGCGCTATTATCCAGATATATCATGTTATTCCTTCTATGTCTTCTTCTATGCTGTCTTTGTCATTGCGACTTGCTTTTGCGGTAAAAAAGCTCCCCGAATCGGGGAGCTTTGATTATTTCGCGTAATCGGTTGCTCTTGTCTCCCTGATAACATTAACCTTGATTTGTCCGGGATATTCAAGTTCGCCTTCAATTTTCTTTGCGATTTCACGAGCAAGCATCGGTACTTCGTCGTCCTTCACCTGGTTCGGTTTTACCGCAATCCGGATTTCTCTGCCGGCCTGAATTGCATAGGACTTGTCTACGCCCTTCGTGGTATTGGCAATCTCCTCCAGACTCTCCAAACGCTTGATGTAGGATTCCAGTGTCTCACGACGAGCTCCCGGCCGAGCTGCGGAAAGCGCATCTGCCGCCGCTACCAGCACCGCTTCCATGGTGGTCGGCTCCGCATCACCGTGATGTGCCTGAACGGCGTTGACCACCTTCCAGGATTCTTTATACTTCTTACAGATGTTCGCACCGATTTCCACGTGCGTTCCTTCCACCTCGTGGTCGATGGATTTGCCGATATCGTGAAGCAGTCCGGCTCTCTTTGCCAGTCTTGGATCGTAACCCAGTTCCGAAGCCATCAGTCCCGCCAGCAGGGAGACTTCGATGGAGTGCTTCAATACATTCTGTCCGTAAGAAGTACGATACTTCAGACGTCCCAGCAGTTTCACCATCTCTGGGTGCAGGTTGTGCACGCCGGTCTCGAAGCAAGCCTGTTCGCCCTCTTCTTTGATGATGTTGTTCACTTCCTTGGTGGCCTTCTGCACCATTTCTTCAATGCGAGCCGGGTGAATACGGCCATCCATAATCAATTTCTCCAGTGCAATCCGAGCGATTTCCCGGCGAATCGGATCGAATCCGGAAAGAATTACCGCTTCCGGTGTATCGTCGATAATCAAATCCACGCCGGTAAGGGTCTCGATGGCACGAATATTTCTTCCTTCTCGGCCGATAATTCGGCCCTTCATATCGTCACTCGGAAGAGGAACCACCGACACGGTAGTCTCCGCCACCTGATCTGCCGCACAGCGCTGAATCGCCATGGTGACGATTTCTCTTGCCCGCTTGTCCGCCTCGTCCTTCGCTTCCGTTTCCACCTGGGTAATCATGGCAGAAGCATCCTTTCGGATATCCTTCTCCACTTCATCCAGCAGAATCTGTTTCGCTTCTTCCTGGGTGTAGCCGGAAATCTTCTCCAGCTCTTCCATCTGCTTTGCCAGATACTCGTCGATTTTCTGATGTTTCTCGTTCATAGAACGCTCTCTCTTCGAAAGACCGTCCTCTCGACGTTCGATGTTCTCCAGCTTCTTCTCAATGTTCTCTTCTCTCTGAAGAATTCTTCTTTCGGATTTCTCTACTTCCTTCCGGCGATCTCGAATCTCGTTTTCCAAATCCGACTTCAGTCTGTGTGTTTCTTCCTTTGCCTCCAAGATTTTCTCTTTCTTGATATTTTCTGCGGCATTTTCCGCATCCAAAATCAAGTTCTGAGCCTTCTGTTCCGCACTTCCGATTTTGCTTTCGCCCACGTTCTTGCGCAGAAGGTAACCAATCAACAGTCCAACAATCAGAAACACAACAGAACTAACCACTCCAACAACGGTAGCATTCACTGTTATGTCCTCCTTTAAATATAAATGTAAAATTTTGTGTATTTCCGTACGAATCAACTGCCTGTTCCAGTCAGCAGAATTTCATAATCATACAAAATAATTATAATCCGAATTGTAAAAATAGTCAATATATACAACTCTATTTAAAGGAACACCCCCATGTATAGTTATCGTTTCCAAAAGAATTTTTTCGCTTAGAATACTTTTATTTGTGAAGCAGTCGTTCGGCGATATTTCGGAAGTTTCCGAATACATAGGATTCTTTTTTCAGAACGGCAGGAATTCCCGCATCGGAAGACACCCGAAAAATATCGTCCTCGAGAATCATTCCCAGCATTTCGCACTTGAACTGCATATTGATTTCCTGGGGTTCCGATTCCAGCCCCTGCTCGGTCAAAGACGGATATATGCGGTTCAGCACGTATCGCCGCTGCAGCACTCGCTTTCGAATCAACCGGTCCTCCAGCATGTCCGCATTCCGGAGAGACGTCTGCTCCGGGGTCACCACAATCAGCGTTTCCTCTGCCGCCGCCGCACAGGTGGTGACGAAATCATCCGCACCCGGTGCCCCATCGATTACGATGCAATCGAAATTCTCCTTTGCATCGTCAATCAAAGCCTGCCATTTCTCCCGGTCCAAACGATCACGGTCTTCCATAAGGCCGCCCGGGAGAAGATACAGGCTGGTCGGTTTTTCCATCCGAACCACCGCCTGCTCCAACATACAGACGCCATCCATCACATCAAACACATGGTAGATTGCTTCATTTTCCGCATCCAGCATGAGATCCAATGTGCGCATCCCCGGATTCATATCCACCAGCAGTGTGTTTCTCCCCATCATGCCCAGGGTTGCGGCCAGATTCACGGCAAAAACGGATTTGCCGGTCCCTCCTCTTCCCGATGCAATATAGAATACCTGATTCATCGCTTTACTCCATATAACCTTCATTTCTGAGACTGATGTATCGGCCGTCACCGATAATCAGATGATCTAACAGACGAATTCCCACCAACTTGGAAACTTCCATAATGCGTTTCGTGGATTGAATATCATCCTGACTGGGGGTGGGATCCCCGCTGGGGTGATTATGGGCCAAAATAATTCCCGCGGCCCCTTTTCGAATGGCCGGGCGAAAGACTTCTCTCGGATGCACCACCGTGGATGTCAGTTCTCCGATGGAAACGGTGATTCGTGACTCGATTTCGCATTTCGCATTCAACAGCAAGGCCACCAAATGCTCTTGCTTCAACTCTCGCATATCCTCCATCAGAAGGTTGGCCACGGATTCCGGATTCTTCATGGAAATCCTTGACTCATCCGATTCCCTTGCCAGCAAGCGTCGCGCCAACTCCAGGCTGGCCACGATGGAGCAAGCTTTGGTGGATCCGATTCCGTCGATTTCCGTCAGCTCCTGTACATCCGCTTCTCGCAAGCTGCCCAGTTCCTTAGCGGAATAGGCCAGTACATCTTCCGCCAGCTGAACCGCGGACTTGTTGGAATTGCCGGTCCGGATGATCAATGCCAGCAGTTCCGATGTGCTGAGGCTTTCCGCTCCGGCATACATTAGCTTCTCCTTGGGACGCTCCTCCTGAGGAATATCCTTAATTCGCATATGCTCCTCCTTATGTTCGAAGCACATCCGGGTATTTCTGTCTTTCTGTTTCACTTCATTTCTACGTGAGAAATATTATAGCAAAAGAAGTTCCGGTCATCAATCCTCCGGAACTTCTCGTTAAGCGCAAAATTAAACGGTTTTCTGCGTTTTTAAACTCTTCATTTTTCTAGATATAGTTTCTCTGAAGAATGGTGATATTCTGCAGAGCCAGCACCACCAGCGTAACACCACCCACGCTGAGCAGCATATTGACAATTCCGCTGTCGAATTTTACATGGTTGATAATTGCCAGGGTAATCATAAAGAACTGTAATAATACGCAGAACCTTGCACGGCTGGCATACATGTTAGCATAATCCTTCTCCCGGCCGCTGAGGAAAATTTCCACGGTGGTCATATACTTCACGATATGCATGGAACCCACAATGGCCTGCGCACCGATCATCAGCATGATGGCATACAGAATCTGTGTTTCCTTTGCACCGAAGAGATGTGCAATCGGTGCATAGAACATCATGAGAATGTCAAACACGAAAGTGAGATATACAAAGAAGCGGCATTTCTGCAGTGCTCCCAGACCTTCCCGATTCAGCTGTCTGTTTTTTCTCGCATTGTTGTTTCTGTTTTTCTTGAACTTCTTGCTACTCATTTTTCCCCTCTGCCATCTTCATGATTTCATCCAAGACCTGATTGATTGTCATATCGGATGTATCCAACAGTACCGCATCCTCCGCCTGCTGCAGCGGATTCAGTTTCCGATGGGTGTCCTGATAATCCCGTTCTTTAATATCTTCAAAAATGAAGTCCAGGTCCGCCTCTTTCCCGCTTTCCAGAAGCTGATCGTATCTTCTCTTCGCTCGAACCATCGGATCCGCTGTCAGAAAAATCTTCACCTCCGCATTCGGAAGCACATTGGTGCCGATATCCCTTCCGTCCATCACCACGCTCTTTCCTTCCGCGATTTCCCGCTGCAGCGCAACCAGCTTGCTGCGAACCTCCGGCAGCTTGGAGCAGACAGATGCCGCTTTGGAGATTTCCGGTGTACGAATTTCTCCGCTGATATCCTCGCCGTTCAGAAAAATCTTTCCGTTATCGAAATCAATGACCGTGCGTTCCAGAACATCCTGCACCTCCGCAGAATCTTCTGTGTTCACTTTGTTTTTCGCAAACATCCAGCCGATGGCACGATACATGGCGCCGGTATCGATGTATTCCATGTTCATCTTCTCTGCCACCATCTTGGCAATCGTACTCTTCCCGGCACCTCCCGGTCCGTCTATTGCAATCCGTATCATTTTTTTATTCCCTCTCTATACCTAACTGAATTCTACCTGTCAATCCGCTATTTCTCTTCGTTCCGCTCTTCCGGGCGAACCCGATCTTTCTCCTGAAGGCGATTCACCTCCTGAACAAAGGTGTTCACGTCCGTGAATTTGTGGTACACCGACGCGAAACGTACGTAAGCTACCTGATCCAGGTTCCGAAGTTCATCCATAATCAGCGCCCCGATCATCTTGCTCTCGATTTCCTTTTCCATGGTGTTGTTCAGAGCGCGCTCGATTCGTTCCGCAATCTTTTCCACATCCTCATAGGTAATCTTTGTCTTCTCACACGCCTTCAGAAGTCCGTTAATCAGCTTATTCCGATCAAAACTCTCCCGTCGGCCGTCGTTTTTCACCACCACCAACAGGGAATTTTCAATCTTCTCAAAGGTGGTAAACCGCTTCTTGCACTTCTCGCACTCCCGGCGCCGGCGAATGGCCAGCCCGTCCTCTACCGGTCTGGAATCGATTACCTTCGTATCCGAATTGTTGCAATATGGGCACTTCATAATGCTACCTCCACATTGATTCTGCTATTCTGCCTTGCTCAATTTCATTACCTGCTTCATGATTTTCTCATAAAGCAAACCTTCATACATGTTGTTCTGCTGCGCATACTCCTTCAGGGAAGTTCCGCTCTGTTCTTCGAAGGAATCCTCGGTCATGCCGTTCTGCTTCAAAAGTTCCTGAAGGTATTCATTGTATTCCTCGTCCGTCACGGCGACATCCAATTCCTTGGCCAGCTGCCGCATTACCAGCTGCTGCTTCACGGAATTCTTTGCATACGCATCCACCTGCTTATTGAAGGACTTCTCATCCATTTTCATGTACTGTTTCAGGAAATCTTCGTACTCCAGATTGTACTGCTTCGCCAAATTCTTGTAGGTCTCCTTCATGGATTCCTTTGACGCATCCAGTTCCTTTTCCGGATACTTCTTCACTTCGCTGTCCTTCAGAATCTTCGCAAAAACTTTCGAATACGCATCCTTCTCCGCGGTCGCTTCGTTCTCCTTCTCCAGTTTCGTGCGAATCGACTTTTCGTATTCCGCCGTATTCTTGTATTTCGTATTTTTCTCTACAAAAGCATCGTTGTATTCCGGCGTGTTCGTCTTCACGATGGCCTTCACCTTGATGGTAAATACCACATTCTTTCCCGCCACGTCCTTATTGGAATAATCCTTCGGGAACTTCAGTTTCAGGTCGAACTTATCGCCCACCTTATGACCCACAATTCCTTCACTGAAACCGTCAATCATGCTGTCGTTGGCGATGTCCAAGGTGTACTCTTCGGCAGATCCGCCGTCAAATTTCTTTCCGTTAATCTTACCGGTAAAATCAATTTTCACCTTACTCTCGCTGCCGACCGTGCCGCTTTTCACGTCCTTCGTGGTACTGGCTTTCTTGATTGCCTTCTTCACTTCCGACTGCACATCACTGTCAGATACCTTCTTCACCTTCTTCGTGTATCGGATGCCCTTGTAGTTTCCAAGAGTGACGTATTCCGTTAAATCGTCATATTTGTAGGTGTCCGGTACGGTAATCCGATCCTTCTGGAAGAAGTACCAGAAGCCCAAAATCAATAGGGCCGCCAGAACCACAACACCGGTTATAATTTTCTTCTTCTTGCTGAGCATATATTCACCTCATATCATCGTAATTGTATTTTGGCACATATTAAATATTAGCATAATGGGGGGTTGTTTTCAACATCTCATATGTCACCGAAATCCGCACAGCAAAAAGGACACCGCAATGCGGTGTCCGAAAGTCATTATTTTCCGTTCATTTCCGAATCGGCTTTCTGTTGGGCTTCCTTTTTCTTACGAACCTCTTCTGCTCTGGCCAGCGCCCGCTCCCGCTTCAGTCTTGTATTCTTATCCATGGAATACCACCACAGGAATGCACAGAAGGAAACGAAGAAGGCTGCCCCTATCAGAATCCAGAAATGACTGACGAAATATTCCATGACTAGTTAGCTTTCTTTGCAGTCTCGCACAGTACTGCAAAGCCTGCCGGATCGTAGATTGCCATCTCGGACAGCATCTTTCTGTTCATCTCGATTCCGGACTTCTTCAGACCGTTCATGAACTTGCTGTAGCTGATGCCGTTTGCTCTTGCTGCAGCGTTGATTCTTGCAATCCACAGTCTTCTGTATTCTCTCTTCTTGTTCTTTCTTCCTACATAAGCAGAACGGAGCGCTCTCATTACAGCCGGATTTGCTGCCTTAAAGTTTCTGCTCTTCTGGCCATAGAAACCCTTTGCCTGCTTGATAACCTTCTTATGTCTCTTGCGTGCTGTTACACCTTTTTTTACTCTTGCCATGTTCTTCTACCTCCCTGATTACTTCGCCAACGATCTCAGCATACGCTTTGTATCTGCACCTGTCAGAATGGAAGACTTTCTCAGTCCTCTCTTTCTCTTAGCCGTCTTCTTCGTCAGGATGTGGCTCTTGTATGCCTTGTTTCTCTTAAGCTTTCCAGATCCGGTGAGCTTCATTCTCTTGCTTGCGCCTCTGTGAGACTTCATTTTGTTCTTTGCCATTACGCTTTCCTCCTAAATAATACTTACTTGTTGCTCTTTGGTCCAAGGAACATCGTCAGACTTCTGCCTTCGAACTTCGGCTTCTTCTCAACTACACCGAACTCGGAAACTTCCTCTGCGAAACGGTTCATCACGTCAAAACCCTTCGCCGTGTAATCCCGTTCTCTTCCCCGGAAACGAAGACTAACCTTGAGCTTATCTCCGTTTTTCAAGAATTTCTTAGCTGTATTCGCTTTGACCTGTATGTCATGCTCTTCGATGAAAGTGCTGAGACGAACCTCTTTGACCTGAGTCACCTTCTGGTTCTTCTTCGACTGCTTCTCTTTCTTCTGAAGTTCATAACGATACTTACCATAATCCAGAATCTTGCATACCGGCGGTTCCGCATTCGGTGATACGTTTACCAGATCCAGGTTGCTTTCTTCGGCCAATGCCAGGGCTTCCTTAATGCTCAGAACTCCTCGCATCTCCCCTTCTGCATCAATAACGCGAACTTCTTTAGCGCGGATCTCTTCATTGATCTGCCTGCTGTCTTTGTCTCTGTGATCTCTACTAATCGCTCTTACCTCCATACATTAAAAAAAGCGGATACAGAAGTATCCGCAACAAAAACAAGATAAAAGCTTGCATATAGTTACCTTATGCACCTGCGTGATAAGGTGAGAAGCGGACAACTTCTTCTTCGACCGTAATATAATACCGTACATTTCCTGCCGTGTCAAGTGTTTTTCTGTGTTTTTTCTTCTGCTATAATGAAAACATCTCGACAGAAAGGATACTCTCATTATATTATGAAAATTCAAGAAATACAACCGGTTATTCTGGCCTCTCAATCTCCGAGAAGGCGAGATATCCTTCAGCAGCACGGGGTCTCCATCGTACTCCGGCCCACCCACACCGACGAACATCTTCTGGACGGGATTTCCCCGGAAGATGCGGTATGCCTTCTTTCCCGGGAAAAAGCCGAAGCCTGCTATCGGGAAATTTGCCCCGAGGAATTCCGCAAAGGCCTGATTATCGCAGCGGATACCATCGTGTACAAGGATGAAATCCTCGGCAAACCAAAGGATGAAGCGGATGCGTTCCGCATGCTTTCCTCTTACCGAAACACCGTTCACCAGGTGATGACCGGCGTAACGCTCATCGATGTCCAAAGCGGCGCCGTTCATTCCTTCTGCGAAACCACCCATATCCGGTGCAAGGACTATACCGACGAGGATATTTGGACTTACATCCGGGAGTGCCGGCCCTTCGATAAAGCCGGTGCCTACGGAATCCAGGAGGATTTCTCGAAGTACATCGACCGCTGCGACGGCGATTATGAGAACGTAGTAGGGCTTCCATTTTCCCGTCTGGAACGGGAAACCGATGAATTTACAGAAAAAATCCGGTAGCGCACAAGCACTGCCGGATTTTTTTTTACATCTTGATTACGTATATGGAAATCAGAATCATCACAGCAAATAATGCCACGATAACCTGAATCACATCTCCGATTAAGCGATCCTCATTCTCAAAGGACATGGATTTGATTTTCAGATTGCCGGATTTTTCCGTCCAGAGATACGGATTGCCCAGACCGGTACCGAAGAACTGCACCCCGTGAAGCACATGACGATCGAACCATCCGAACACACGGTACAGCCCCTTGGACAGCGCTTCGATTATTTTTACCAGCGGTCTCCGATAGAACCAGTCGAAATCCATGCTAATTTCATCGTGCGGCTTCATGATGCTGAGCATGAAGAAGAACGGAATGGCGCCGCCGGCGATGATTGCTACATACTCCATAATGTGCGGAATCGAGAACGGATCCACCATGGTTTTGTAGGTAAGCTGCTGATACAGAAGATCCGGTTCCATGCCAATGACGATGGACATGATGGTACCGATTACCACCGCTGTTGTCATGGAGTTTGTGGCATTCTGCACCTTTACCTGCCGATCGCATTTTCCGAAAAACACGAAATAGTTAATCTTCAGGGTAATGGACAGCAGAGTTCCCACGCCGGCAATGGTAATCATAACCGCCGGGAAACCCTCCCCATATTCGTGCAGACTTTCCATTATCAATGCCTTGCTGGCAAAACCGCTGAGGAACGGGAATCCCGCAATGGCCATGGAAGAAATCAAGAAGCAGAATGCGGTAATCGGCATTTTCTTCCGAAGGCCGCCCAGCTCTGTGATTTTGCAGGTTCCGGTGGCTTTCATAATGGATCCGGCACACATCAGCAGCACGCCTTTAAAGAATATATTGGTTACCGCATGAGCGGATGCACCGTCCACGCCGATTTCACTTCCAACGCCCAACGATGCCACCATCATACCCAGCTGACTGACGATATGGTAAGATAAGAGCCGGCGAATATCGTTCTCCAGAAGCGCCATGCAAGCCGCAAAGATAGCCATAAAAGCACCGACGTAAATCAGCATATGGGTTCCGGAGAAGAAAGTAATCAGCGCATAAATCGCCGCCTTGGTGGTATAGGATCCCAGATATACCGTACCCGGAATGGTCGCCTCCGGGTAGGCATCCGCAATCCATCCGTTAAACGGCGGAATAGCCGCATTGACACCGATGCCGATGAGAATCAGCCAGAACGCCACTCCGTGCATGTTTCCGGACAGATTGGCCAGTCCGACTCCGTTATGGAAGATCTGTACCAGAATTCCGGCCAGCAGCATATTTCCTCCGAAAGCGTGCACCAGAACGTATCGAAACGCCGCCCTGGAAGAACGCCGGCAGTGCCGGGCGTATATGATGTATGTAGATGTGAAGGCCGATATCTCCCAGAATACAATGAAGCTAATCAGATCCCCGGCGAGTACGATGCCCATATTACTCCCCGCATAGATGCAGGTGATTCCCGCTTCCCATTTGTTCTGAAGATCCACGGCATAGATGGCATTGATCACGCCGATGGACACGAAGACCATCAGGAATACCATGGACACACCGTTGGTATCGATCAGTTGGAGTGTCAGATTATCGGTGACCTTAAAGGGCAGCGTGCTGTGACTGTCCAACATCCAAAATACACAAAAGGCACACACTGATCCGGCAAGCGTAAGGTATTTCCGGCATTTTTCCGGAAGCGCCAGAATGATGATTCCAAAGAGAATCATCACTAAACCGGGATGAAGATTGTTCCAGCTCATTTTCTTCCTCCCTTTCTGTCTCGCTTGTCATTTTTCTTTTTACTCAGATTCGCTTTTCGAAGCATCTGCAGCTCCTCTTCTTTTTCCGTGGTTTCGTAATAATTGACATCTCTCCGAAGGGGCTTGTTCATCACTACTTTGGAAAGAAAAATCAGCACAATCGATCCCACAAAAGAGATTATACAATAATATAAGAACTCATTCATCTTACACTCCTACAGGGATAATCCAAAAATCGCATTGCCCGCCATGGCTGCCAAGTCGTAGAGATGCAGCCCGAAATTCGGCATTACGCCCAATATCAGAGAACAAGCCGCCGTAATCATGATCGGAATCAACATCGGCAGGTTGGCCTCTTTTTTTACCGGGAACTGACTGTTGTAAAAATCCCGCTTAAACGCCAGCAGTACCACCGGCATCAAATAGGTCAATGCCAACAGCGCGCTGACAATCAGGGTCGCTACAAAAAACGGCTGTCCCATGGAAATGGCGCCCATGATGATGTTCGCCTTACTGGTGAATCCCACAAAGAACGGGAATCCCGCTACTGCCAGTGAAGCCAGAGTGAAGCAAGTCATGGTCACCGGCATCTGTCGGCCGATTCCGATCATCTCGCTGATGTTTTTTCGGTGAGTGGTCACGAAAATCGCACCGGCACACATAAACAATGTAATTTTCATAAAAGCATGGGCAACGATATGATACAGTGCTCCGGTTGCCGCAAACGGTGACAGAATGGCAATTCCCAAGATGATGTAGGAAAGCTGTCCCACCGTAGAGAAGGCCAATCGCGCCTTGAGATTATCCTTGCGGATTGCAATCAGGGACGAAATCAGAATCGTCGCCACCGCCATCCAAGCCAAGATTTCCGAACCGTGGCAGAAGCGTGCCGCTTCCGGTCCGAACACGTACAACACCACCCGAAGTGTGCAGAACGCCCCGGCTTTCACCACGGCTACCGCGTGCAGCAGTGCGCTGACCGGTGTCGGCGCCACCATGGCCGCCGGCAGCCAGCTGTGAAGCGGCATTACACCGGCTTTCACAATGCCCGCACCAATCATCAGAATAAATACCGCCAGCATCCAAGGCATCGGGATATCGCCGGTGTTCACGAATCCGCCCGGAACAAAATCCATCCTTCCGGTAAAGGAATACAGAATGACGATTCCCGCAAAGAACAGCTGTCCGCTGATCAAGGTATACGCTAAATATTTCCGTCCGGAACGAGTTCCTTCCTCATCCCGATAGTGCACTACCAACGGATAGGTCGCTACCGTCAGCACTTCAAAGAAGATGAAGAAAGTCAGCAGGTTCGCGGAGAAACAGAGTCCCATGGTGGCCGTCAGGCACATGGCGAAAGCGGAATAGTATCCGGTCTGGTTCTTCTCCCCGTGCCCCCGCATGTATCCGATGGAATAGCAGGATGTGACAATCCACAGGGTGGAGGCTACACAGGCGAAAATCATCCCCGCGGCATCCACGGAAAATTGAAGCGGAACCCCCTTCACAATTTCCAACAGAGTGAACCCAATCTCTTTTCCCGCCAAAGCAGCCGGAATCATGGAATACACCAATGCTGCCATCGGAAAAGCCGCCGCAAAGGTAATCGCCTCCCGATAATTCGGAAGAATATGTTCTCCCAATACGTAGATTAAACAGGACGCAATCAGCGGCAGGAGGACAATGATGCCGGGTCTGTAATCCAGAGCAGTCAGAATCATAATGCCACTCCTTTCAGCGAAATCAGCAGAATATCAATTACTTTAACGTTAAATACGCCCAGCAGCAGAATCATAAGAATGCAGGTGACAACCGGAATCATGATGGTAATCGGTGCCTCCGTCACGCCCTTCCCCTCCGGATGCAGCGGCTTTCTGTTTTTATCCGCCTGAACGAATACTTTCTCAATCACCTTGAAGAAATAGACCGCATTCAGCAGTGAACTCAGCACCAGCACAAAGATGTACACATACTCATGGGTCTGTGCCGCTCCGCAAGCCAGATACCATTTGCTGAAGAAACCCACCGTCGGCGGAATGCCGATCATGGACAGTGCCCCCACCGTCAACAGTCCGGCAGTGAATGGCATCCTCTTATATATTCTTCCAAAGTCATTTAAATCAAAGGTTCCGTACTTCCAACTGATGGCGCCCGCCGCAAAGAACAGACCGCCTTTCATAAAAGCATGTCCCAGCATGTGCAGAAAAGCGCCGGCCAGGGCCAACGGGCTTCCGATGGCAAAACCCAGACTGATGTATCCGATCTGAGCCACGCTGGAATACGCCAAAACTTTACGGATATCCTTCTGTGCCATGGCACGAACAGATCCGTAAATCATTCCGCACACGGAAATCACACCGATAATGAGAAGGACGTACCGGAAATATTTAAAGTCCTTCCCGTAGATGCAGTACAGATACCGAAACATGGCGTATGCCGGAATCTTTCCCATGGCTCCCGCAATCAGTGGACGCGCACCGGTATGAGCGTGAGTGTACGCCGACGGCTGCCATCCATGAAACGGAAACAGCGCCATCTTGATGCCGAAAGCTGAAATCAGGAACATCATGGCCATCAACATCGCCGAATCGTTGTTTCCCTGCTTCAAGCAGGCGGCCATATCCGACATGTTCAGGGTACCCGTCACGGAATACAGAATTCCCACCCCCAGCAGGTAGAAGGTCGCCGCAACGGTTCCCACCAGTAAGTACCGGAATGCGGACACAATACCTCGGCTTCCGCCCATGGCAATCAGGCAGTAAGCTGTCAGGGAAGTGATTTCCAGAAACACGTACAGGTTGAACACGTCTCCGGTCATGGTCATGCCCACCATCCCCAGCACCAAAAGTGCATGCATGGTATACGCACCCCCCACCTGAAGCGCATCGCCATTTTTGTCAAAATTGAAGGCAAACATGCAGGAAAGGACCCCCAGCATGCACACCATAATAACGATGACGGCGTTGATGGTGTCCACGGAGAACTCGATTCCGTATGGAATCTTGTATCCGCCGAATATGTAATGGATCGGTCCGTTCTGAATCACCCGCACCAGTTGAACAACGGACAGAACCAGGGATCCGACCAGAGCACCGAACACCACGTCCCGCCCCAAATGTTTATGAATCTTCGACAGCGCTAATGACAGCAACGCCGAACACAATGGTAATAATACAATATATGCAGGCAGATTCTTCATCGGAACTGTTTCTCTCCTTCTATAATATCTTTCTCTTCAATGCTTCCATACTTTTCCTTAATCCGAGTCAGCAAAGCTAATCCTACACCGGTGGTTCCCAGGCTGACAACGATGGCTGTGAGCATCAGACCGTGGGGCAGCGGATTAATGTACTCTGCCGCATGAACGATGTGTTTCATCGCCACCGGAATGGTTCCGGAATTCTTCTGAGCAAAGCAAAGGAAGAAAAAGATTACCGCCACCTGCATGATATTCATGCAGATTAGCTTTTTCATGTAGTTACGGCTGACGATGATTCCGTATAATCCCAGTGTCAGCAACAGCAGCGTGAGAAAATAAATTCCCTTCCCTGCCAGAATTGTCTCAATCTGTGTCATCATCAAAATGCACCCTTTCCATAATCCCGTTGAGAATGGTAATAATCGTCGCCATTACGCAGATAGCCACGCCCACTTCCACCAAAAGCATTCCGGTGGAGTGTTTCTCCAGTGCATGCATCGGAATCGGCAATTTCTCATATTCCAGAAAAACACCGCCGCCCGCCATGCACAGGATTCCGGTCAGCACGTAGATGAAGGTTCCGATTCCGCCCAGTGCGGTGGATTTATCCTTCGGCAGCCGGATGAGGCTGTCCCGTTCCGGAATGACCATCACATCCAGAATGTATGTCATTCCCAGAAGGGCCCCCGCCTGGAAACCGCCGCCCAGACTGATTTCACCATGGAACAGCACGTAGATAGCGTACAGCATAATCATCGGCTCAATCAACGGAATCACTACTTCCTTATTGATGGTGCGGTACACCGGCTTTCCATCCCGGGATTCCTTCTTCCGAACCTTTCGGAACCGAATTCGATTCTTTCGCTCCGGATGGCTGGCCAGAATAAGAACCACCGCCACCCCGGCAATGAACATTACCGTCGTTTCATACATCGTATCAAACGCTCTGTAGTCCACGATGACCGCCGTTACCATGTTCGCCGCATTGGTCTCCGTCGTCGCGTGTTCAATGTAATAATCCGTCGTATGGGTATTCGGCTTGGAGGACGGATCGCCGATTTCCGGCAGGAAATCCAATGTCACAAAAGATGCACCCAGGCAAATCACAATTAATATCAATGGTAGCACTTTCCGCATCACTTGCACCGCCGATCTATATTTCTGAGGGTCATAATGAAATAAATGGTGGAGATGACACCGATTACCGCTTCTGTAAAGGCCACATCCGGCGCCCCCATCACAATGTACAAAAACATGGTGATAAAACTGAATGCGCAGTAGGTCACCACTACCACCATCAAGTCCTTATTAAAAATCACGACCAGCGTGATGGCAATCAATGCCAGCAAAAGCACCGCTTCAAGCATCAGCATCGACATCTCGGTCATCTCCCTTCTCTTTCTTAATTCTCTTTCCGTTATATCCCTGATAATCCCGGGCATGCACCGCCTCCAGAATAATCAGGTTGGTTCCCAGCGGATTGGTGATGAGATAGATTACATATACCAGGAAAACCTTCAGGGACAACAGCGTCAATCCCGTTTTCACCATGATTCCAACGGTCAGAAGGAGTGCCCCCAGGGTATCTCCGATTCCGGCCGCGTGAAGCCGCGAGAAGAAATCCGGGAACCGAACCACACCGATTGCCGCCGTCCAAAGGAATATCGCACCGACCAGAATCAGCGCGGCCGAAATAATTGTCCGTATATCCATTATCTTCTTCCTCCGATAAACTTCGCCAGAATCACCGTCGTCACAAATCCCAGAATGGAATAGCTCAGCGCGATGTCGATGTACATATCGATTCGCCCATCAATTAAGCCCCGCACCAGAATCAGAAATACGATATTCGTGTTCATCACGAACATGGCATTTAACTTGTCATAGACTCCGTTCTTCCGAATCATAAAGAACAGCATCAGAAGCACCACCCCTGTAATTGCCAGCAGAATCGCCGTATAAAAAATCGTCATATGCGCTTCAATCCTTTCTTTGCGGTAACAGTAGTTTCGATCAGGCGAGCCGTCTTCCGGTTCTCCTCTGCTTCCTCCACATCCAATACGCGAAAATCAATCGTCTCACCGAACAGCCGTGCCACCTTTCCCTGCATGGTTCCATCCAGAAGACCTGCCTTCGCTCCTTCCGTCAATGCGTGCACGGAATACGTTCCATCCTCCTGAATGTCCACGGTAACGGTTCCCGGTGTCAGGGTAATGGAATTGGCCAGCAGTGCCCTTGCTGCCGGATTGTCATAATTCGCCTGAAACCACACAATCTGCGGATGCAGCGATTTCTTTCCCCGATACACATTCCAGGTAACACTAAAGGAACTCTTGACGATTTCCTTCAAGAGCCAAAGAAAATAAATAAGCAATCGGATGGGATTGATGTGAATGAGAAAATAATATCGATCCGAATGAACGCCTTTCATATAGAAAGATCTAAAACATAAAAGAGAAATGATGCCTGCGGTCATCACGCCGTAGATAATAAACTTCAATTCAAAGATGCCGGACAAAATGAGCCAGCCGGCTAAAAGGATTACAAACAACTCAACCCAATTACAGAGCGAGGGGTTCTGCCGTTTTTCTTTTTCAACATTGTTCTTCATAGCTTCTCCTAAAATATACCTTTTACAATTATACATAATCTTTTGTGTTTTTACCAGTACAATTCTTGTAAATTTACGGTAACATTACACTTCGTAGTATTGACACATTATAAACATGCGTTTACAAATTCTTTTAAAGCGTGCTATAATGAAACATAAAATAGAGCTTTTTAAGGGGTATCATGAATATTATGAAGAAAATTAAAGAAGGACCAACCGTCACCATGTTCGTACCGTATGACTGCAACAACAGCTGTCCATTCTGTGTGAACAAGGAAGAATATCGAAATTCCTCCAGCTTTGATTTGGATCGCTGCTATCGTTCCTTGGATTTGCTGGACCGGATTTTCCCGCACAACGACGTTGTTTTTACCGGCGGAGAACCTCTGGCAGAGCTGGAAGCGTTGGAAGATATCATCGCCCATGTCGGTGAGACCCATAACCTTTACATCAACACCACCCTGCCGACCAGCGAGAATCAGGATATCCACCGCATTGCGGAAGTCCTGAACCGCCATCAGGATATGATTTCCTGCGTGAACGTATCCCGCCACCTGAAGCATTACGTTAAGGAATGCTCTGACGAGATTTTCGATCTTCTGAAGGTTCGTCACCGCATCAACTGCGTTATTTTTGAAGATGCGAAGGAACCGTCTACGAAGGAGAAACTGATTAAATTCCTGGACCGCTTTAACGGTCACGAAGTTCAGATTCGGGCCAACTACTCCAATCTGACGCTGGAGAACGTTTTTGAGACGGAGGGAGATGACCTGTTCGATCTTCTCTGCGATATTGCGGAATATCAGTATCCGTTGGAGAAAGAACTCTTCCGAACCGGCTTTGTCTTCCATTACAAGGACAGCCTGGTAACCTATCACAAGACCCTGCCGTTCAGCAAGATTGACGGTAAAGTGGGCGACATCATCATCCGCCAGAGCGGACTGATTTATGACGACTGGAACAACTACGGCAGCCCGATGGATATTAACGAACTGACACTGATTTAATGCCAGGAGGTACTGATGAAAAAGTGTGAGGAAAGACAGGAAAAAATCCTGCAGTACATGAAGGATACCATACGGGAGCGCTGTTTTCCTCCAACTGTTCGGGAAATCTGTGCCGCATTGGATATCAAATCCACCTCTACGGTTTTTAAAGATCTGAAAGTACTGGAGGAAAAAGGCTTGATTCGAAAGGATCCCAGCAAACCTCGGGCTTTGGTTGTGGTGGATCGGAATCCGCCGGAACCGCATAACGACATCCCGACATCCATTGACGACACCAATACGACCCTGATTCCGATTATCGGGCGGGTTGCTGCCGGCACTCCGATTCTGTCGGAGCAGAATATCGATGAATACGTTCCCTTCCCTGCACGATTCCTGGGAAAAGGCAACAATTTCATCCTTTCCGTTCACGGCAACAGCATGATTAACAGCGGAATCAATGACGGGGATTATATCATCGTCAAGGAAGAACACGAAGCTCGAAACGGGGATATCGTGGTGGCTATGATTGAAGGGGAATTCGAGGCAGAAGCCACGGTAAAAAGATTCTATCGAGAAGACGGGCACATCCGGCTCCAGCCGGAGAACGACGAGATGGAACCCATCATTGTGCCGGACTGCACCATCATCGGAAAGGTGGAAGGCGTATTCCGTTACCTGAGCTAAACCGGAATGCACGCATTACCGGAAATTGCAGAAATATTAAAAATGGACTTTTGAAACATCAAAAGTCCATTTTTTTATTCTTTTTTAACCATTCTTTATTCGTAATCGTTGGTCAATTTGAACCGATCCAGAACGTAGAACGTCAGTCCCAGAGCCATTCCAACCAGAGCGGCCAGGCTCATGCCCTGCAGCGTGGCGGAACCGATTTTGATATACGCGCCGGAAAGTCCGGTGACGAAAATGACCGAGGTCATAGCAAGATTCCGGGCTTTGGAATAATCCACTTTGGCATCCACCATCAACCGAATGCCGGACGCACCGATCATTCCGTACAGCAGGAAGCTGACGCCGCCCATTACCGGTGCCGGAATGGTTTCAATCAAACCGGAAGCCTTTCCGATAAACGAAAGGAAAATGGAGAATACCGCCGCACCGCCGATGACCCATACGCTGTATACCTTTGTAATGGCCATGACGCCGATGTTCTCACCGTAAGTGGTGGTCGGCACAGAACCGCAGAAACCGGAAAGCGTGGTGGATAAACCGTCCGCAAAGAGAGAACGGTGCAGTCCCGGATCCTTCAAAAGGTCTTTGTCGATGATTTCCGAGGTTACCACCTGATGGCCGATGTGTTCCGAAATCACCACCAGCGATGCGGGGATGATAACCAGAATCGCCTGCAGACTGAATTTCGGTGCGGTGAAATTCGGCATAGCTATCCAGGACTGGGTTTGAAGCGGAGTGAAATCCACAATACCCAAAAGCAGCGCCACGATATAGCCGATGATGATGGCAATCAAAATAGCGATTGCCGATGCGAATCCTCGATACAGCACCTGGCCAATAACGGCAAAAGCCAGCGTCACCAGGAATACGATGACCAGATGAGGATCGATGCGATCGTATCCTTCGGATTTGACAATTCCGCCGTTGGACGCCGCATTGCTCGCCAGTTCCAGTCCGATCAGCGCCACTACCGGTCCCATCGCCGCCGGCGGCAGGATGACATCAATCCAATCCACACCCACATACTTGATGAGAATGGCTACTGCCATGAAAATAATGCCGGTGACGATGAATCCGCCCAATGCGTATTCGTATCCCATCTTATTGATAACAATCAGTGCCGGGGAGATGAAGGCAAAACTGGATCCCAGATATGCCGGCGCCTTCCCCTTAGTAATCAGAATAAACAGCAAAGTACCGATGCCGTTCATGAGAAGCGCAATGGCCGGACTGATTCCCAGGATATACGGAACCAGAACCGATGCACTGAACATGGCAAAGGTGTGCTGAATACTTAACGGAATTCCCATCCGAAGCGGGACCTTCTCATTCACTTGAATAATTCTTCTGTCGCTCATCGTTTCTCCAATCAAACAATCTATAACAATATATTTCCGCTACTTATTATACATGTACCGGAACGAATTTCCTACAATAAAATCCGGTCATCCAATATATAATTGCATTGGGTAATTGTGATGATATTTTCACCTTGAGACGGTCCTGAAACCATTGAAGAATAAGGAAAAACACGGTATAATATGGATATATTTTTGTGTGCAGATGCTGCGAACTCCGCGGTAGAGTAGAGGTAGATTATGAAAGAAAAGAAAGAAAAGGAATCCGCCAAATCCGTCATCATCAATTCGGTGGATCGAAGCATTGACATCTTAGAATATCTCTTTCGTCAGGGAAACGATACATCCATTTCCCAGATCAGCAAAGATTTAGACATATATAAAAGTACCGTATTTCGCACTCTGGCCACGCTGGAGAATCGTGGATACGTCGTTCAGAACAAGAATTCCGATCAGTATTCCATCGGACCGAAGCTGTATGCCTACAGCACCCTTCCCCACAACGATATCATCACCGAGAGCGTGCGGCCGCTGCTGCAGGAAATCAGCGATGCCTATGGAGAATGCGTTACATACGGAATTCTGGAACAGGAATGGGACGGAATGTACGCGAACGTTCCCCTTATCACCATTGAATCCACCCACAATCTAGGACTTTCACGGAAAATCTCCAATCAAACAGAGTGCTATTGTGCGTCTCTCGGGAAGTGCCTTCTGGCATTCTCCGAAAATGTGAACCTGGATGTATATAAGAATGCGGAATTCACCCCGTTTACGGAACATACCATCACCAACTACGAGGATTTGATGAAAGAATTGGAGCTGGTTCGGTACCAGGGATATGCGGTGGATGCGGAAGAACGAGAAATCGGACTGTACTGCCTGGGGGTTCCGGTGCTGAACGGTCACGGAAATGCCGTTGCGGCCATCAGTATTTCCGGTCCGAAATCCAGAGTCAAGGGAGAGCATTTCGAAGAAAAAATTACTTTGATGAAGGAAGTCAGTGCCCGGATTACCCGGGAGGTTTATCTGTAATTCAGCGACGCTGCGGGAAGCCGCGGCGCCGTTTTCTTTTGTACAAAAAGCACGATAATAGGGTAGGAATCTCAAGGACTCCTACCCTATTACCGTTAAAACACTATTTCAAAACACTCCAGTGAAGCATTCCGTTAAGCATTCTTTCCGGCAGCCAGCATTTTCTTGTTGCCTTCGTTGAACTTGCCCTTTCCATGGGATTCAAAGTACTTGCACATGGACGCTTCGAACTCGTCATAAGTGAACAGGCCGGATTCGGAAGCCAGTTTACCCAGAAGAACCAGGTTGGCATTTCCGCCTCTTCCCTGCTCCGTTGCGATATCCGTTGCCGGAATCTCAACGACACGAACGTCTTCACGACGCTTTACGTCCTGATCCAGAGCGTTCTTATTGATGTACATTACGCCATCCTTCGGCATTGCTGCTTCGTATCTTTCTACAGAAGCCTCTACCACCGGACCGTCGTTCTTCATCAGGAATACGATATCCGGATGATCCGCATATGGAGAAGCAATCTTCTCATCACTGATAATTACGTTGCATTCGGAATATCCGCCACGCATTTCATTTCCGTATTTGCAGGTCCAAGTGCACTGCAGGTTCTTGTCTACAGCTGCTTCCATAAGGAGTTTACCAACTGTCAGGACACCCTGTCCGCCCAGTCCTACGCAGATAATACGTCTAACCATCTTTTGTTCCCCCTTCTTATCTGTCAATTACTTCGCCAAGTTCATATACCTTAGAAACCACTTCATCGATGTGCTTCATGGAATCTACCGGTGACATGTGCCAGTTTGTCGGGCATGGTACCAGTACTTCTACCAAGGAGAAACCTTTTCCGGCCTGCTGTTTCTCAATTGCTTTCCGTACCGCCTTTTTGGTACGGTTGATGTTTGCCGGGCTGGTCACGGATGTACGAGCCAGATAAGCGATATCCATGCCCTTCATCAGTTTGAATACATCGGTATTCTCACCGTTATCAACGAAGTTTCTTCCTGACGGTGTGGATGCCGTCTTCTGACCAATCATTGTGGTCGGAGCCAGCTGTCCGCCGGTCATGCCGAATACGGTGTTGTTCATTACGAACATGGTCACGTTCTCGTTTCTCAGCGCTGCGGATGTAGTCTCTCCCAGACCGATTGCATACGCACCGCCATCTCCGGCGATGGTAAGGATGTTTTTGTCCGGACGAACTCTCTTCATTGCGGTGAGTGCCGCACCCATCTTTCCGTGTGGCGGAACGATGGCATCCACGTTCATCCAGAACTGGAACTGGTGGTTACAACCGATATCGGAGCAAATGATGGTGTCGCTTACGATGTCCATCTCCTCCAGAACTTCTGCAAGAATTCTGTTGAAGATTCCGTGGCCGCATCCGCCGCAGAAACGGCTCTCATCATAAAATAACTCAGGTGCTTTCTTTGTAGCCATTAGTATACCTCCTCTTCGTCCTTGCCTTCGAAGACTTCTTTCGCAAACGCCATAACCTCGTCTACGGTATGGATTCTCGGTTCGTCTACTGTCATGGCATATGTATTGAACTTTCCTTTAGTATGAATAATTACGTCCTCACGCATCTGTCCCATCATGTTCACTTCGACCGTTACGATACCCTTGCAGGTTTCCGGAATTGCGTCGAATGCCTTGCTTGGAAACGGCCACAGCGTAATCGGACGAATCAGACCCAGCTTGAAGCCTTCTTCTCTCGCTCTGGTAACTGCTTCCTGTGCCACTCTGGAGGAAATGCCGTATGCAACCAGTACAACGTCGGCATCCTCAACCTGGAAGCTTTCCCATCTCTGCTCTTCTTCCGAGATCTTTCTCATCTTTGCCAGGTATTTGTGGTTCCATTCCTGAACCGGCTCGAAGTAGGTTACGTCGGTTGCAACCTTGTGGTCTTCGCCCGGTTTAACACCACTGATAGTCCAATCCAGGTCGTCCAGACCGTATTCCTTCATTTCTGGAAGAACCACCGGCTCCATCATCTGTCCGATAGTTCCGTCAGACAGCAGACATACCGGGTGACGATACTTCTCTGCCAACTCAAATGCCTCATAAGCCATATCACAAGATTCCTGAACGGAGTTCGGTGCCAGTACGATCAGGTGGTAGTCACCGTTTCCACCGCACTTTACTGCCTGCCAGTAATTATCCTGACCTGCAGAAATGAAACCATCACCAATTCCAAAACGCTGAACGCATGCTACTACGCATGGGATTTCAGCGGATACCCAGTAAGCGATTCCTTCCTGATACAGGGAGAATCCCGGACCGGATGTGGAAGTGAAAGCACGGGAACCCAGGCAGCGAGCTGCGAAGGTCATATTAACACTTTCGATTTCGGAAGCACCCTGAATGAATACTCCGCCTACTTCCTTCTGTCTCCAAGACATCCACTGCAGAATTTCAGACTGTGGAGTAATCGGATATCCCGCATAAAAACGACAACCACCACGGATGGCACCTTCTGCCATCGCCTCGTTGCCCTTCATGATTCTTTTTTCCATAATGTCGTATCCTCCTTACAACCTATAAAATTTCGAAAACCAGATCCGGGCACATGGTGTAGCAACATCCACACTGTACGCACTTCTCCGAATCCACCTGCGGTACCAGATAACCCTTTGCGTTCACCTCCGATGATACACTCAAAGCACCAGGCTTGCAGTTGGCAATGCAAAGATAGCAACCTTTGCAATGTTCAACGTTCAACTTGATTTTCTCCATGATCAGAACCGTCCTTTCCAACAATTTTCGCATTCTTAAAGAAATATCTTTTTAGTCTGTTTCATTCTATAGAACGACGTTCTATAATTTCCTTATTATAGCATCTCCACCAAGTTCGCGTCAACCGGTAGTACGATTTTTCCTATTTTTCTTTTATCCCCTATTTCATCGCCCCCATGAATCAGTCTACTGAAAAAGGACAGATGTCCTGCGCCATTAAAGCAAGAACACCTGTCCTCGTTTATGATATGCCTATCATTCCAGTATATCTTCCGGGGTCACCTGACTTCTCTTCCGAATGGTAAAGCCCGTAAAAGCAAATACGATGGCCACCAGCGGGTTTACGAGATTCAAGAAACAGTATGGTAGGTAGTCCAGTGTCGGCACGTTCAAATACGTACTCATGGCCACCGCGCAGGTCGTCCACGGAATCAGCGGGGACGTCATCGTTCCGAAATCTTCCAGCGTTCGGGACAGATTCTGCGGTGCCAAATCCCTCTTTTCATACTCGTCTTTATACATTCTTCCGGTCAGCAGAATGGACAGGTACTGCTCTCCGCATACCAGGTTCACGAACACTGCGGTAATACCCGTTGCGGTAATCAGCCCTCCGGTTCCCTTCGCCACCTTCAGGATGTGGTTCGCGATGCATGCCAGCATACCGGAGCTGTGCATGATGCCTCCGAAGGTCAGGGAACATAGGATCAACGAAACGGTCCACATCATATTCTGCAGTCCGCCCTTGGACAAAAGCTCGTCCAACGCCTTGTTTCCGGTCTCGCAGGAGTATCCGTAGCTCAGTACGGTACCGATTTCCTCTATGCCCTGTCCCTGCACCAGAAGAGCGCAGATTACGCCCAGAAGCATGCTGGCTACCAGTCCCGGAATAGCCGGAATTTTGAAACAAATCATGAGAATCAGCAGCAGCAGCGGAAGCACAAGCAGCGGTGAAATCACGAACTGCTCTTTGAGGGATACCAGCACGGCGGAAATATCCGACTCCGAAGAAACTTCTCCGGAGAATCGGGTATTCAGAACCGTGTAGCCGATAATTGCAAGGGCATAGCTGGTTCCCGCGGTGTATACCATGTGCCGGATGTGGGCAAACAGCGTGGTTCCCGATACCGCCGGAGCCAGGTTCGTAGTATCCGAGAACGGAGACATCTTATCCCCAAAGTACGCTGCGGATACCACCGCACCGGCCGTCACCGCCGGCGGAATTCCCATTCCGGAACCGATGCCCACCATGGCAACGCCCAAGGTTCCCGCGGTGGTCCAGGCGCTTCCCGTTGCCACCGCTACGATGGAACATACCAGCAAACAGGTGACCAAGAAAAACTTCGGCGACAGAATTTTCAGTCCGTAGTAAATCAATGACGGTACGATGCCCCCGGCAATCCAGGATCCGATAATCATTCCGATAAAACACGCAATCAGAATCGCCTGCATGGCGTTCTGAATGGAATCGATAATACCCTTCTCGATAGTATCCCATTTATTCTTCAGGATTACCACGGCGATAAATGCGGCGATGATGGACGCAAAAATCAGCGGAATCTGTACATCCAAATGGAATATTCTCAACGACCCATAGAGCAATACAAATATCGCAACGATTGGAATCAAGGATATTCCCAAATTTGGCGTATGTGGATTTCCGTCTGCAATCCGATTCTTCTTTTCCATTGTTCTCTCCTCCTCTTAATTGCACCGTGGGGGGAGAGTCATCCATTCTCGCCCCATGAAATTAGAACATTGTTCTATTTTGTGACCAAATTATAGCATAACAACGACAAGTTCAAAACACATATTATTAATTTCACTTTTCCAATCCGAGATGAATTTTGCTGTACTCCTTGCAAATTATGGGTTTAATTCATTTCAAATTTTGATTTAAAAGTTTTTATAGCATCGGATTTTGTGCCCTTTCCATAAAAATAAAAGAAAAATGCGATCTTCCGCAGAAGACCGCACTTTTCCGTGTCGTTATAGGGCTTGCTTAATTCATCATTTAACGCTTATTTCCCGTTATATTCCACATCCTTGCCCTCTGCAAGACGCGCCTGATTCCGCTTGTGCAGACGGATAATCAGAATTGCATCCAGCAATCCAAGGATTACAACTACCAGCTGGAATGTAAACATTTTGGTGTACGCATCAATTGCCGGCAGAGTATCCAGCCAGTGGCTGAACAAGGTGAACTGGAAGATGTCCGGAGAGAATCCCAGAATCGCCGCTACACCGGTGGTGGTTGCGGTAACCGATGCAGGAATTCCGCATTCCTCAATAACCGCATAGTATCCTCTGCCGCCGTAGCAAACGAAGGAAAGTCCGATTACCACGAATATAACGAATGGAACGGAGGAATTCTCGTTTGCACCGAACAGCATGTACAGCAATCCGATAATTGCCACTACATACACGATAATCAGATTCTTGGACTGAGATTTCAATCTGGTTGCAATCTCTCCGCCTACCGGTGCTCCAAGCACCTGGCAGCCGTACTGTCTGAAGATTGCCGCCCATCCGGCGATAACAACCGGAATACCCAGTACGTCTGAGAAGTACGGGGTGAAATATGTCAGTGTCGTCATGAAGGAATACACTGCAAAGATACAGAATGCGAACATCCAGGTTTCCTTATGAGCAAATACCGACAGTACTTCCTTTACCGCATTGTGGTTCTCCTTATCCTTCTTGCTGGCAGCCGCTTCTGCTCTGCTTGCCTCCAGCATTTCCTTGGTCGGATTCGGAATAACAAAGTACAGTGCCACGAAAATGACAACGGACATTGCGATGTTGGCAATAACGGTTGCCTTAATTCCCATGTCCCCTTCTCCTGCATACTGGAATGCCACCATCATCAGAGAAGACTCGATGACATTGAAGATGCCGATGCATGTTTCGTTAAAACCGTATGCTCTTCCCTGTTCATTTTCCGGCCACATCATACGAATAATCTTAATCTGTGTCGGGAAGTTGAACATCAGAGACGCCACAGCGAAACCGATCCACATTGCAATGCACCACACGTAGGAATGCGGATTCAGTAGGAAGCCTACCGCAAATACCACGTTCAGCACGATGGAAATCAAGTAAATCGTCTTATAGTTGAAGCGGTCTGCGAACCATCCCCCAATCGGTGCCAGGAATACGTTTCCCAGTCCGTAAATGGAAAGCAGAAAACTCATCTTTGTTCCGGAAATATCCAAGAATTCGCGGAACGGTTCGTACCAGGTGTACTGAAGATACGGCACCAGGTAAACGATAGCCCAGCCGGCACCCAGCGCCAGCATAGCGATTGTCAGCCGAAGCTTACTCATCTTAATGTAATTAGTATTTTTCATAGTTGCTCTCCCTTCTATTTCGCGCAATCGCTTTTATCCGATGTGCTTCCGGAATACATCCCCCAGAATCCGGATACCGTCGCGAATCTGATCGTCCTTCACCATTGTGAAGTTCATACGGATGGTGTTCTTCACTCCATCGAAGGAGAAGAAAGACTCACCCGGAATGTATGCAATTCCCGCAGCCAATGCATCATCCAGAATCGCATCGCTGTCCAGACCTTCCGGCAGTTCCAACCACAGGAACATTCCGCCTTCCGGATCGGTGTACTTAATTTCTGCCGGGAAGTATTTCTGAATCATCTCTACCATCAGCTCGCAGCGTTCTTTGTATACTACCTGAATCTCCTCAATGTGCTTTTCCAGATCGAACATCTTCAGATAATAGTATGTCAGCATCTGTGTCAGTTCCGGGCTCTGTAGGTCGTTGGTTTCTTTCAGAGATTCAAATGCGGTAGCCACTTCCTTGGAAGCGCATGTCCAAGCAACTCTCATGCCCGGGCTCAGAATCTTGGAGAAAGATCCCAGATAGATGACCTGACCCTTTTTGTCCAGTGCACGTAGGTGCGGCAGCGGCTCGCCCTTGAATCTCAGGTCGCCGTAAGGGTTGTCTTCTACAACAGCAACATCGTACTTTGCAACCACTTCCATGAAGCGTTCTCTTCTCTCCAGCGTCCAAGCCTTGCCGGTTGGGTTCTGGAAGTTCGGAATCACGTAGATCATTTTTGTTTTTGGATTTTCTTCCAGAGCTCTCTCCAGGTCTTCGATTACGATACCATCATCATCGGTATCAACACCGACAAATTCTGCACCATATGGACGGAATGCGTTGATGGCACCCAGGTAGCTCGGGTTCTCTGTGATTACCACATCTCCTTCGTCCAGGAAGGTCATTGCTGCCAGCCCCAAACCCTGCTGAGATCCGGACAGAATGCAGATGTTTTCCTTTGTGCATTCTACGTGCTCTCTGTTGTTCATACGATCTGTCAGGTAGTCCAGCAGAGGGCCGTAACCCTTTGTCAGGCCGTATGCGAAGGCAGTAGCACCTTCTTTTTCCAGCATGGTGTCTGCGGCTTTTCTCAGATCTTCCAGCGGGTACAGTGCCGGATCCGGCAGACCTGCTGCGAAAGAGATCATATCCGACTTTCCGGCAATTCTCTTCTGCACTGCGCGGATACCGGACGGTTTAATGCGGCTCATTCTCTTCGAAAAACTCATGTCTTCATCCTCCTACTACAACTTATAATGGTTAATTTAATTATGGGTAATTATAAATGGTCTATTTTTTGGTTAATCTATTATGGGTATTATGGTTTATCTAATTCACGGTTATTTCTACTTGTACTCTCTTGACGGCTCTTCTCCGCTCATTACACGAAGTGCGCCCAGTGCCAGAGCAATCATCTCATACTCACCCGCAACGACTTCCATCGGTGCAACGTTCTGGGTCATACGCTGAAGTTCCGATGTCACCTTCTTGGAGTGAGCAATTCCTCCGGTAACGATGATCCGGTCCACCGGTTCGTCAAATGCCGGAATATAGGAGCAGATTTCCTTTGCAGTCTCATAGATGAATGCATCATATACCAGAGCTGCCTTTCCGTCTCCTTCTTCAATGCGCTTCTCAATCTCTCTGGAATCTTTCGTTCCCAGGAAATCATACATGCCGGCGAATTTGCTGATTTTGTCTACCATTTCGGATTCCGTGTACTTACCGGAATAACAGAGCTGAACCAGCGGATAGGTCGGCAGAGAACCGCAGCGCTCCGGGGAGAACGGACCGTTGGTGCGGCCGCCGGAACCATCCACCATCTTTCCCTTCTTGTGGGCACAGATGGAAATTCCGGATCCCAGGTGGGCAACGATGAAGTTGCAGTCCTCGTACTTCTTTCCAATCTTACCGGCAATGGATCTGGCAACTGCCTTATGGTTCAGTGCATGGAACCAAGCCGGACGCTCCAGTTCCGCAAGACCGGTGATTCTTGCCTTATCCATCATTTCATCCACTGCCACTGGGTCGACAATGAATGAAGGTACGCCGATTTCGTCGCCGATGGACTTCGCGATTACCGCACCGAGGTTCGATGCATGCTCACCGCATACCGCATTTCTGAAGTCTTCAATCATGCGATCGTTTACCGCATAGGTACCGCCCTCTACCGGCCGGCAGAGACCGCCTCTTCCGGCAACACAACCAAAGTCTGGAATCGAATATCCGGCTTCTTCCACGGTCTTTACAATCAGGTTCTTCCGGTACTCAAATTCGTCAAAAACATGTGTGTACGGTTTCAGCTCCTCGGCAGTGTGGTCGATTGACGCTTTGAAGAGTTCTTGATCATCTTCAAATACTGCAATCTTGGTGCTGGTGCCACCCGGATTAATAATCAGTATTTTCATTCGCATCCTCCTTGTGAATGACGTATGGTTTTACGAACTTTATGTTCTATTGAATGGAACAGTATTCTGTTTTCGCAATAATTATAATATTTCCACCCCTTGATGTCAATTCAGAAGAATGTCTATTATTTCACCATCATAAAAAAAGAATAAATTCTTCTTCGATAACGTTCAAAAATGTTAATTGCGTCTCAACAAATGCCGAATTATTGCGGTTTTGCTCCATCTCGGCTATAATGATGTTAATACACAGAAAAAAGGAGGCTCCCATGCCATCGCATTACGCCCATTATTATTTTGGAAAAGAAGTCATTCGGGTAATGCCGGGTGATGCGAAAGATATCATCAATTCCAATGCAACCAGCATCGACGCCTACATGATAGGCCTTCACGGTCCGGATTTTCTGGCATTCTATCGCCCTTGGCACAGCAATCGCTTGAGCCGGGAAGGCCGTCAGATTCACCACTCTGCCGGGAGGGATTTCTTTGAACGCGCGACCGGAATCCTCCGAAAGAACCCATCACCCGAAACGTACAGTTACGTGTTGGGATGCGTCACTCATTTTATTCTGGACGCCGCATGCCACCCTCTGATATCGGAATTCATGAAAGAAACCGGCCAGACCCATGCGAAGATTGAACGGGACTTCGACAGCTATATCCTCGGAATCTGCCGCAAATCCCCTCGAAAGGTGAACCTGGACCGAGTTTTCCCCCACTCTAAGAAAATCGACGAGCTTATATCCGGATTCTACGAGAGCACGAACCGCCGAAATACTCAGGAAGCCCTTGAGACCATGAATCGGGTACTGACCCTGTTCAGCCGCCCCAATACCGCTACAAGAAATGCCACCTATCGGATTCTTTCTGCCGTTCCCAGCAGGGCCATTCAGAGCCGCCGAGATATGATCTACCGAGACGGAGACGAAAGACGAACCTCCGTCAGCAGTGTGAAGCTCTTCGACACCCTGAACAAATCCGTTATGCCGGCCTCCGCAGAAATGGATTCCTTTATGAATCACGTCCTGCTGGATACACCGCTGGACGAAACATTTGATTTGAATTATTTAGGGGTACTTCCTGAATAAAATGCTCCACGCAAAAAGCACTGCCTCTGCGGCAGTGCTTTTCATATTGTTTTCTGTTTTCAAATCCTAAGCAATCATCTTCACGCCGAAAGTCAGCCAGGATACGATCAATCCGGCAATTACAACTCCCAGAACCACCGCCGGGAAGGCCTTCTTGAAATCCAGCTCCATCATGGCCGCCACCAAACAGCCCGTCCAGGCACCGGTTCCCGGCAACGGTATCGCCACCAACAGCATCAATCCGAAAAACTCGTATTTCTCCACGGTTTCCTTCTTGGATTCCGCCTTCGCTTCCATCTTGCACACAAAAGCGTTCAAGCCTTCACTTTTGGTTCGCAGCCACGCGAACACTCTCTTGGTAAAAATAATCAACGCCGGAACCGGAATCAGGTTTCCGATAATCGAAAGAATCAACGCTTGACTCACGCTGAGACCTTCCACTACGCCATATGGAATAGCCCCTCGAAGCTCTATGACCGGCACCATCGCCATTAATAATGTTGTAAGTGCAACTCTCAAAATTATCCTCCTTATACAATAACAAGAGAAATCTTATCACAGGAAAATGACCGTTTCAAGTTGTTTTGATGAAAAAAGGGAACCGCTTTCGCAGTTCCCTTTCCCTTAATTCTTTTATGAAAATCCAATTCGCTTCACCGGATTCTAGAAGTCCTTGTTCACCTTTCTCTCCACATACTTGGTGTGCAGAATATGGTGTGCCTTCTCGCTTCCCGGTTCACCGAAGTAGGATTTGTACAGTTCGATGATTTCCGGATTCTCGTGAGATTTACGCAGCGGCTTGTTCTTGTCCAGCTCGTACAGTCCCTTTGCACGAAGTGCACGAACGTCTACGAAGTTTCTGACAGAGGAATCCACAATTGGCTGTCCACCGCCGTTGACGCATCCGCCCGGACATGCCATGATTTCCACGAATGTGTAATTCTTCTCGCCGGAACGGATTGCATCCAGAACCTTCTTCGCATTGGCCAGACCGCTGGCTACTGCCACGTTCACTTCCAGGCCGCCAACGTTGTAGGATGCTTCCTTCACACCTTCTACGCCACGAACATCGGTAAATTCTACGCATTCCAGCTCTTCGCCGGTAATGGTCTCCACTGCCGTTCTCAGTGCCGCTTCCATAACGCCACCGGTTGCACCGAAGATGACTCCCGCACCGGTGTAGTCGCCCAGAGGGCTGTCGTACGGCATTTCCGGCAGGTTGACAAAGTCGATGCCGGCTTCGTTAATCAGGCTGCCCAGTTCTCTGGTGGTCAGGGAGTAATCCACATCCTGTACGCCTGCCGCATCCTGGTCCGGTCTGTCGCACTCGAATTTCTTAGCGGTACATGGCATTACGGATACCGATACAATCTTGTCTACCGGAATTCCCATGGTTTCCGCGTAGTATGTTTTTACTACCGCACCGAACATCTGCTGCGGAGATTTGCAGCTGGATACGTTCGGGAGCAGGTCCGGATAGTAGTGTTCGCAATACTTAATCCAACCCGGCGAGCAGGAGGTAATCAGAGGCAGTGCTCCGCCGTTCTGAACACGATCAATCAGTTCGTGAGCCTCTTCCAGGATAGTCAGATCTGCCGAGAAGTTGGTATCGAATACGCGATCGAATCCCAGACGGTGCAGTGCAGCGGACATCTGTCCTTCTACAACGGTTCCGATCGGAAGTCCGAAGCATTCGCCCAGACCCACACGAACGGACGGTGCTGCCTGAACGACAACGAACTTATCCGGATCTTCCAGTGCAGCCTTAACCTCAGCGGTAGAATCCTTCTCATAGAGGGCACCTACCGGGCAAGCTGCCACGCACTGTCCGCAGTTTACGCAACTGGTCTCTGCAAGCGGAAGGTCAAAGGTACTTCCGATGTATGTATCGAATCCACGGTTGTTTGCGCCGATTACGCCGATTCCCTGAAGGTTTTCGCAGGCTCCCACGCATCTTCTGCAAAGAATACATTTGTTGTTGTCTCTGACGATGGATTTGGAGCTGGTATCTACGCTAAAAGAATTCTTCTTTCCGGCATAGTAATCCGTATCTGTCACGCCGTAGCGCTTGCACAGCTTCTGCAGCTCGCAGTTGTTGTTTCTTACGCATGCCAGACAGTCCATGTTGTGATCGGAAACGATCAGCTGCAGGGTCTTTCTTCTGGATTCTCTCAGTCTTTCGGTATTGGTGTGTGCCACCATTCCGTCACTTACCGGGAATGCACAAGCGGTTACCAGACCTCTGGCACCCTCCACTTCACACAGGCACATTCTGCAGGCGCCAATTTCGTTGACGTCTCTCAGATAGCACAGAGTCGGAATGTCAATTCCGGCTGCATGTGCAGCATCCAGAAGAGTGGAGCCTTCCGGAACTGTGACTTCAATATTATCGATTGTTAATTTGATATCTCCCATTTCTGTAACCTCCACTACTTGAATACCACTGCGCCGAAACGGCAGTTATCCATACATGCTCCACACTTGATGCACTTCTCCGGATCGATGTGATGCGGTTCTTTCACGGAACCGGTAATCGCATCCGCCGGGCAGTTTCTTGCGCACAGTGTGCATCCTTTACACTTCTCCGGATCGATTTCGTATGTGCACAGAGCCTTACATACGCCGGCCGGACACTTCTTGTCCTGAATATGCGCTACATACTCGTCCCGGAAGAATCTCAAAGTGGACAGAACCGGGTTCGGTGCAGTCTGACCCAGACCGCACAGAGAGTTCGCCTGGATGTACTTTGCCAGCTCTTCCAGCTTGTTCAGATCTTCCATCTCACCTTTGCCTTCGGTAATCCGTGTCAGAATTTCCAGCATACGTCTTGTACCGATACGGCATGGAGTACATTTTCCGCAGGATTCACTTACGGTGAATTCCAGGAAGAATTTCGCAATATCCACCATGCAGTTATCTTCGTCCATTACGATCATTCCGCCGGAACCCATCATGCATCCGATGCTCTTCAGGGTTTCGTAATCGATTGGAATGTCATAATACTTTTCCGGGATACATCCGCCGGAAGGACCGCCGGTCTGTGCGGCCTTGAACTTCTTGCCCTTTGGCACACCGCCGCCGATTTCTTCAATAACTTCTCTCAGTGTAGTTCCCATCGGAACTTCTACCAGACCGGTGTTGTTTACCTTACCGCCCAGAGCGAATACCTTGGTGCCCGTTGAGCCTTCGGTACCCATGGACCGGAACCAATCCACACCCTTTACGATGATTTCCGGAATATTTGCATATGTCTCTACGTTGTTCAGAACAGTTGGCGACTGGAACAGACCCTTTACTGCCGGGAACGGCGGACGGGTATGAGGCTCTCCACGGTTTCCTTCGATGGAGGTCATCAGTGCGGTTTCTTCACCGCAAACGAATGCGCCGGCACCCAGTCTCAGGTCGATATCGAAATTGAAATCCGTACCGAAAAGGTTCTTGCCCAGCAGTCCGTATTCTCTTGCCTGACGAATTGCAATGCGGAGACGATCTACGGCGATTGGATACTCTGCACGAACGTAGATGTAACCCTGATCTGCGCCGATTGCGTATCCGGCAATGGCCATTGCTTCCAGCACGCTGTGCGGGTCACCTTCCAGAATGGAACGGTCCATGAACGCACCCGGGTCTCCTTCGTCGGCGTTACAGCATACGTACTTCTGAACCTGTCCTCTGTTGCCGCAAGCAAATTTCCACTTCTTTCCGGTTGGGAATCCGGCACCGCCACGGCCTCTCAGTCCGCTGTCCAGTACTACCTGAATGACATCGTCCGGGGACATCTGAGTCAGAGAACGTCCCAGCGCTTCATATCCGCCTCTTCCGATATATTCATCGATATTCTCCGGATCGATTATTCCGCAGTTCCGAAGTGCGATACGGGTCTGTCTATTGTAGAACTTGAAATCTTCATCATTTGTACCGTCGGCATTTTCTTCCCGAAGCAGGTACTTAGATGCAACATTTCCGCCTTCCACGTGTTCCCGGAAAATGACTTCTGCCTTGTCCGGATTCACTTCTTCATAGAATACGGCACCCGGGTGGATTACTACGATCGGGCCCTTTGCGCAGAGACCCTGACATCCGGTCTGAATTACCTTGTATTCCTTTTCCTTGCCGGCTACCTTAATCAGTTTCTCAAAACGATCCATAACTTCCTGGCTGTGGCCGGAATGACATCCGGTACCGCCGCAAACCATAATAAATTTCTCAGGACCGTCACCTTCTACATGTTCCGGAGCTGTTTCTCCCACTCCGCATCTTGGACCGATCTGACTCTGCATCCGGTCACGAATGACTTTGAGTTCTTCTAATGATTTCATTATCTTCCTCCATTGCAGTCTTCAATTACTGGTTTATGCATACTTCTTCAAGATATCGGCAACCTGATCCGGAGTAATCTTTCCGTATACATCGCCACCTACAATCATAACCGGAGCCAGTCCGCAGGCTCCCACACAACGGCAGGTATCCAGAGAGAACTTTCCATCCGATGTGCATTCACCGTCATCGATTCCCAGTTCTTTCTTAACCTCTTCCAGAACCTCGCCGGCACCCTTAACGTAGCATGCGGTTCCAAGACAGACAGATACTTCGTACTGTCCCTTTGGAGACATGGAGAACTGTGCGTAGAATGTAGCCACGCCGTAAATCTTCTCCATTGGGATTCCGGTCTCATCTGAAATAATTTTCTGCACTTGATATGGTAAATATCCGTAAATCTCCTGTGCTGCCTGCATGATTGGCATCAGAGAACCTTTTTCACCTTTGTGCTCTGCAATTCTTCTGCGGAGTTCAGTTTCCTGTTCCGCTGTGCCTTTGAAAGGAACATTTGAAACTTTCATCAGAATTATACCTCCTTGTTTTGACATACAAATACACCTTGTATAATTTATTATACGATTATATAATGAGTTTGCAAGAATTGTTATAACTCTAACTAAATTTATTTCATTTAATCATACATGAACAGAAATTTAGTTAAATATAATTAAATAAATTAAATTGTCACTTAAAAATATTTTATCAATAGTGCTATAAACGCAAGGAGGAAGCTATGGTTTTAAAAGAAGTGGTAAACCTGCTGGATGCCGAAGTATTAACGGGAAACAGCGATCCGGAGCTGGAATTGAACAGTGCATTTTCGTCGGATATGATGAGTCATATGTTAGCCTATTCTAATGACAAGTCCATCTTAATCACAGCTTTATATAATCCGCAAGTTCTACGTACAGCAGACTTAATGGGCATTTCCTGTGTAATTTTTATCGGACGAAGCGAGCCGGATCCGGCCTTGATTAAGCTGGCAGAATCCTTAGGTGTAACCGTCGTACAGTCCCCTTATTCCATGTACGTCACCTGTGGCATTCTTTTCTCCAACGGATTGCAAGGCGCATTCCAGAACGAACAGGAGAGATAATAAAATGATTTATCCAAAGTTTCTCCGCCACGGCGACACCATCGGCATCTGTGCACCCAGTGCCGGCGTAGGTCACAAAATTGAATCCTTTGAACAATCGCTTTCCGTACTCAAAGGAGAAGGCTACCATATTCGCGAAACCGCAGGAGTGCGCACCGATTCCGAGCGTTCCGCCTCCGGTGCCGTGCGCGGCAAAGAATTACAGGAATTAGTCGAGGATAAAAACATTTCTGCCATTCTCTCCGCTTCCGGCGGGGACTACGCACCGGAAATGCTTCCTTTCGTGGATTGGGAACGAATCCGAGAAAATCCGAAATGGATCATCGGTGCCAGTGACCCCACCAATCTTCTTTTTCCCGTCACCACCAATTTGGATATTGCCACTATGTACGGATTCAATGCGGGTACCTTTGACTGGCAGCCCCTGCACCCGTTTCAGGAACGGATGCTTCGGGTTCTGAAAGGAGACATTGGAATACAGGAGTCCTTTCAATACTATGATGACAAAAGGGATTTCAGCGACAATCCGATTCTGGAAGGTGAAGTGTACTGGGACAGCCGAATGGACGGCGAGAAGGCGCCGGTATCTTTCGAAGGAAGGTTAATCGGAGGATGCATCGACTGCATCGGAAAGCTGATCGGTACGCCTTACGACGGCACCCATCAATTCTTGGACCGCTACGCGTCGGAGGGCATTATATGGTACTTCGATCCTTTTGCTATGAATGCGGAAACCCTGTACCTCACCATGCTTCAAATGAAGGCCTGCGGCTATTTCCGAGATGCAACCGGAATTCTCTTTGGCCGGGTGATGTTCGACGGCGGTTCATCGGACGAGGATTATCTGGATCTGCTCACTCGATGCTTCGACGTTCCAATCATCCTGAACTGCGATATCGGTCACGTGAAGCCGTGTATGACGCTGATAAACGGTTCGTTCGCAACGGTTCAATGCGGAGATGGAATCGGTACAATAGAAATGAGACTGGAATAATCCAGTCTCATTTTGTTTTGCATCTATTTCTTGGATTGTTACTCCAAATGTTTTTTGAAGTTGCCCACAACCCGTTCGCCATCGTTCAGCATGATGAAGGCGTGGGGATCTTTTTCCAGCACCAGAGTTTGCAGGTGATAGACTTCGTACTTTGTGATGGCAACCACCATAATGTGCACATTTTCCTCGGTAAAGGATCCGGTTCCTTCCCATTTGGTAACACCGCGTCCCATATCCGTGGTAATGAGCTTATCGATTCCATCTATTTTCGTAAAAATCAGCACCTCAGTATTGATGTTCTGAGTATGCATCCGATCCATGAAACTGGAGCGAATAGTGGTATAGATAAAGGAATAGATGGCAATCTGAATATTGAACACCAACAGACAAATTCCGTATACCGCCACGTTGAACAGCACGTTGATTTTTCCCACACTGGTATTCGGGTGGGTCTTGGACATGCATACACCGATGATATCCGAACCGCCGGTAGAGCTTCCGCCTCTCAGAATCATTCCGGAACCCACGCCGCCAATGACGCCTGCCACTACACACGCAGACAGGTAATCGTTAAACAGCGGCTTAGCCGGTACCGGAACCAGTGTCAGACAGAGGGACGACATTCCAATGGAAATCAGAGATTTAATCGAGAACTTAATTCCCACCGCCCGATACGCGTAGTAGAACAGCGGAACGTTCATAAGAAAGTAGATAATACCGGTGAGGTCCATTCCCGGAGGTCCGGAGAAATGCAGGACCTTAACGAAAAACAGACGAAGCAGCTGTGCCATTCCCAGGAATCCGCCGTTATACAGGCTCATCGGGGTAATCAGCACGTTGATGCTCACCGCATAGATAATATTTCCTAATATGATGTAACAGATATTTGCGAAGGCAGAAAACTTGTCTTCAAATTGATCTAACCAATTCATAACATCAGCATAGGGTGAAACAGTATTTCTGTTTCACCCTACCCTTAACTCTCCTTTTTTTAACTCTTAGTTTTATTTGTTACGGATGGCAGCCTGTGCCGCAGCCAAACGAGCAATCGGCACCCGGAATGGCGAGCAGGATACGTAATTCAATCCCAGTCTGTGGCAGAAATCGATGGTCTTCGGGTTTCCGCCATGCTCACCGCAAATTCCCAGCTTGATGTTCGGACGGGTCTTCCGGCCTTCTTCTGCAGCCATCTTTACCAGCTTTCCAACGCCGCGCTGATCCAGAACCTGGAACGGATCTTCTTCCAGAACACCCTTCTCCACGTACTCGCGAATAATCTTTCCGGTATCGTCTCTGGAGAAGCCGAATCCCATCTGAGTCATGTCGTTGGTACCGAAGGAGAAGAATTCTGCATCTTCTGCGATTTCATCGGCAACTAGAGCGGCTCTCGGAATCTCAATCATGGTTCCCACCATGTAGTTCAGTCTCTCACCGGCCTGCTCGAAGCATCTTTCTGCAGTCTCGTCGATGGTCTTCTTTACATTCTTCAACTCGTTCGGAATGCCTACCAGAGGTACCATGATTTCCGGTTTGATATCGATGCCAGTTTCCTTCTTCACTTCCAGTGCAGCGGTAATGATTGCCTCTGTCTGCATCTCAGCAATTTCCGGATAGGTTACTGCCAGACGGCAGCCTCTGTGTCCCAGCATCGGGTTAAACTCGTGCAGTTCGATGGTCTTGGTCTTAATTTTCTCCAGCGGAATGCCAAACTGCTCAGACAGTTCCTTCATATCCTCTTCGTTCTTTGGGAGGAATTCGTGCAGCGGCGGATCCAGGAGACGGATGGTGACCGGCTTTCCTGCCATGGTTTCATACAGGCCTTTGAAGTCGCCCTTCTGATACGGAAGGAGACCTGCCAGTGCCTCTCTTCTCTCTTCCTCGGTATCTGCCAAAATCATACGGCGAATCTTTGGAATTCTCTCTTCTTCAAAGAACATGTGCTCGGTTCTGCAAAGGCCGATTCCCTCTGCACCGAACTGAACCGCCTGCTTTGCATCTCTCGGATTGTCCGCATTGGTACGAACGCCGATGGTGCGGATTTCATCCGCCCACTTCATGATGGTTCCGAAGTTGCCGGACAGTTCCGGTGCCTTGGTTGCGATTTCTGCCGCATATACGCTGCCGTCGGTACCGTTGATGGAAATCATATCGCCTTCGTGGTACTTCACGCCGTGGATTTCCATGTACTTCTCTTCTTCGTATACCGTGATGTCGTGGCATCCGGCTACGCAGCACTTACCCATACCACGGGCAACTACTGCTGCGTGGGAAGTCATGCCGCCTCTTGCGGTGAGGATACCTTCCGCTGCAACCATACCAGCCAAGTCTTCCGGAGAAGTCTCTTCACGAACCAGAACAACCTTCTTGCCGGCTTCCTTTGCAACGGCTGCATCATCGGCACTGAATACGATCTCGCCGCATGCCGCACCCGGAGATGCCGGAAGACCTTTTCCAATCGGGGTGTGCTTCTTCAGTTCCTCTGCATCAAATGCCGGGTGGAGAAGCTGGTCAATCTGCTCCGGTGCAATTCTCATGATTGCGGTCTCTTTATCGATTTTCTCTTCGTTCACCATATCTACGGCAACCTTTACCGCAGCTTCTGCCGTTCTCTTACCGTTTCTGGTCTGCAGCATGAAGAGCTTGCCCTCTTCAACCGTGAACTCCATATCCTGCATATCCTTATAGTGGTCTTCCAGGATTCTGGCAATGTCCTCGAATTTTCCGTATACATCCGGGAAAGATTCCTTCATCTGATCGATTGGCTGCGGTGTACGGATACCCGCTACAACGTCTTCACCCTGTGCGTTTACCAAGAACTCACCGAAGATCTTGTTCTCACCGTTCACCGGGCTTCTTGTAAAGGCAACACCGGTGCCGGAATTCTCACCGGTATTTCCGAATACCATGGACTGGACGTTTACTGCCGTTCCCAGGGATGCGGAAATGTTATTCAGCTTTCTGTACAGAATTGCTCTTTCGTTGTTCCAGGAACGGAATACCGCCTGAATCGCCTCCATCAGCTGATCCTTCGGATTCTGTGGGAACTCTCTGCCCAGTTCTGCTTTTACCAGTTCCTTGTATCCTTCAATGATGACTTTCAAATCCTCTGTCTTCAAATCAACGTCATACTCAGCGCCCACTTCCTTCTTGCGGCCGTCAAAGATCTGATCGAATTTGGACTTCGGGATTTCCATTACAACGTCACCGAACATCTGAATGAAACGTCTGTAGCTGTCGTAAGCAAAACGCTCGTTGCCGGTCTTGGCAGCCAGGCCCTTTACGGAATCGTCATTCAGTCCCAGGTTCAGAATCGTGTCCATCATTCCCGGCATGGAAACCGGTGCGCCGGAACGAACGGAAACTAGAAGCGGATTCTCGATGTCTCCGAACTTCTTTCCCATTACCTGCTCCAGTTCATCCAGGTGTTCATACACTTCCCGAACGATTTCATCGTCCAGCATGCCGCCCTTGTTCAGATAATCCTTGCAGGCATCGGTAGAAATAGTAAATCCGAAAGGTACCGGCAGACCGATTTTTGTCATCTCTGCCAGATTGGCACCTTTACCTCCCAGAAGGTCTCTCATGTCCTTGGAGCCTTCATTGAATGAATACACAAACTTGCCCATAAGCTTTCTCCTTGTTTAAAAATTTCGCCTAGAATTCTAGCTTGCTATTAATATATTCACGTACGTCGGACAATGGCAGACGAATCTGTTCCATCGTGTCTCTGTCCCGTATGGTGACACAGTGATCTTCTGCCGTGTCAAAATCAACACAGACGCAGAACGGAGTACCGATCTCATCCTGACGGCGGTATCTCTTACCGATGGAGCCGGAGGTATCATAATCGGTGCTAAAATATTTGCTCAATTCTTCGTAAATCGGCTCTGCCTGCTCCTTGAGCTTGTTGGACAGAGGCAGAACGGCAACCTTATACGGTGCCAGTGCCGGATGAAGTCTCAGGACGATACGGGTATCTTCCTTGCCCTTCGCATCCGTCAGGGTTTCTTCGTCATATGCATCAATCAGGAATGCCAGTGCCACACGATCGGCACCCAGAGACGGCTCGATGCAGTACGGCACGTATTTCTCATGGGTTTCCGGATCCATATAGCTCATATCCTGTCCGGAGTGGTTCTGGTGCTGCATCAAATCGAAATCCGTACGATCTGCAATTCCCCACAGCTCACCCCAGCCGAATGGGAACAGGTATTCCAGATCGGAAGTGGCGTTGCTGTAGTGAGACAGTTCTTCCTTCTCGTGATCGCGAATGCGGATGTTCTCCATGTTCATACCCAAGTTCTTCAGGAAATCCTGTGCATACTGCTTCCAGTACTCGAACCATTCCATATCCGTTCCCGGCTTGCAGAAGAATTCCAGCTCCATCTGCTCAAATTCACGGGTACGGAAGGTAAAGTTGCCCGGAGTAATCTCATTCCGGAAGGATTTACCAATCTGCGCAATACCGAATGGCACTTTCTTTCTGGCGCTGCGCTGAACATTCTTAAAGTTTACGAAGATGCCCTGTGCCGTTTCCGGACGCAGGAAGATTTCCGATTTGGAATCTTCGGTAACGCCCTGGAAGGTCTTGAACATCAGGTTAAACTTCCGAATCGGCGTGAAATCCGTCTTTCCGCATTCCGGACAAGGTACCCGGTTCTCCTGAATGAAGGATTCCAGCTGCTCATTGCTCCAGCCGTCACAAGCGACGGTTTCGCCCTTTGCCCGCATGTACTCTTCCACCAGCTGGTCCGCTCTGTGTCTGGATTTGCAGTTCTTGCAGTCAATCAGCGGGTCCGAGAATCCACCCACGTGTCCGCTGGCTACCCATGTTTCCGGGTTCATCAGAATCGCCGCATCCAGTCCCACGTTGTACTTGGATTCCTGCACGAACTTCTTCCACCATGCCTGCTTCACGTTGTTCTTGAACAACACGCCCAGAGGACCGTAATCCCATGTGTTTGCCAGGCCGCCGTAAATATCGGAACCCGGGAAAATAAATCCTCTGTTGCTGCATAGAGCTTTGATTTTTTCCATTGTTGCTTTGTTGTTATCTGCCATTCTTTCTCTACTCCAAACTTTTAAATTATTTTTTAGTTTTCCGGATGGATGCCGCTTTCCTGCGCCACTTCCTCTAGAATCTTTGTCAGATCTTCTTTGGTCTCTTCACCAATCGGTGCTTCCGCTTCTGCCGGAGCCGCTTCTTCTACGGATGCTGCGTCCTCTGTCGCATCGTCTGCATCCACTACCACCGGCTCGTCGTCGACATCCAGATCAAACTCTTCAAAGAAATCGTCGTCCTCATCCTCTGTCTTCTTCCGGAAGAGGTCCGATCCCTTCCGCTTCAGCTCTTCGAATCCTTCCCGAACGCGGTCGGAATCGATGCCCTCCGCCGTCTTCTCCCGGAAGTCTTCCAGCACATCCTGACCCCGATCCCGAAGCTCGTTGTACATATCCGCTCCCTTTTCTTTCAGGTCTTCGTAGAATTCGCTGTCCTTGATCTTATCCACCTTCTCCATACCCTTGTCGTAGTAAATCTGACCCTGGGCTCTGGCCTTCCGGTACTGGCTCTTCACCTTGCCGTTAATGTCGGTAATCTGTCCCTGATCATTCACAAACTCAATCTTGCAATTAAATCCGGCGGCACTGATAACACCGAAAATAACGCCCCAAGGAGCCACCACCGCACCCAGCAATCCTGCTGTCAGCGGCAGATTCAAGAGAATGGTATCGCCTTTGCGAACGATAATCCGAGACATATTTCCCTTGGCAATGGTCTTCTTCAGCTGACGCTTCAGAATGCCCTCTTTGCTCTCTTCATCCTCTTCATGGGCATTGATATAGTCCATGGACTCCTCAATATTGATGATGGCATCCACCACGCTTCCGTTGGCTTCTTCCAACGCTTCCTTTGCTTCCCGATAGCTGACACCGGTACGATCCTTGACTAATTCGATTTTTTCCAATGTAATTTCCATATCTTCCTCCTTGCCGGGACTTCGCTTATGCGTCGAAATCCCCTTTCAAAAGATCAGTATTCAGGTAGTATTCCAAATATTCTGACAGAATTTTTTTCAATTCCCGCTGAATTTCCGGCTTCAACTGAATTCTGGAAAAAGTGGCAAGAGAATGTCTTACCATATATTTCAATACCTCCACTATATCAAAATGAGGCTTGAAAATCAATGTATCCCCGTCGCTTTTCTCTCTCTCCATACAATCTCCACACAGGATTCCGCCCCCGGAAATCGAGAAATACGCCGGCATTTCGAAGTCCTCTCGCTTCTTTCCGCAATCCACGCACTGATTCAGCTCCGGCATAACCCCCTGCATTCCAAGATTTTTTACCAAATACGCATAGAGCATGGTCTCATAATTTCCCTTTGCTTGGGTAATGGCCTCCATGAACTCGATGGTCAATTCGAAGGTTCGCGGCTGCGGCTTTCCCTCCTCCAGCGTCTCGTTCAAGTATTCAATCACTCGGGATGCCACCAGGAATCGATCGATATCTTCGCCGATGGAATAGAAGCTGCGCTTAATTCCCGCTCCGTTGATGTTGTAATAGTCCCGATTTTTGAAGATTTCGTATTCCGAGTAGGTAAAAGGACGCAGCGCCAAGGCCGAACGATTCCGGCCTCGCTCCGACAGTCCGGTGCCCGCGGAAATCTTTCCATAATCCTTCGTGAACACCACAATCATCCGCCGGTTGTTGGCGATTTTATTCTGTTTCAGTACGATTCCTTCTGTTGTAATCAGCATTCTTTACTCGTCTTTATAACCAAAATTGCGAATGGTACGATCCGAATCCCGCCAATTCTCTTTCACCTTCACCCAAAGGGACAGGAACACCTTGGTACCCAACAGGGCTTCGATTTCCATCCGGGCACTCTTGCCCACACCCTTCAGCTTCCGGCCGCCTTTGCCGATGATAATGCTTTTATGGGATTTTCGTTCGCAGTAAATCACCGCACCGATATCCGTGATGTTCGGTTTCTCCTCATAGGACTCAATTTCCACAAAAACACCGTGAGGCACTTCTTCGTTCAGGTATTCCAGCAGCTTCTCCCGAATAATCTCGCTGACGATGAAGCGCTCCGGATGATCCGTCGCCATATCCTCCGGATAATACATCGGACCTTCCTCCATGTATCCGGTGAGGCGCTCAATCAGCTCCTCCACGTTGGTTCCGTTCAGTGCCGACACGCCGTAGATGTCGTCAAAGATATTCATCTCGGAATACCGATTGTACAGCTCCAGATAATCTTCCGGCTTCATCAAGTCCATCTTGTTGATGGCCAGAATTTTCGGCGTATCCACTTCCTGAATCATATCCAGCAAATACTGGTCGCCGGATCCGAATTTGCGGCTTCCGTCGATGATGAATACGATGAGGTCCACACCTTTATAGGTGTTCACCGCCGTCTCGTTGATGGTGGCACCCAGCTTGTTCTTCGGCTTGTGAATTCCCGGGGTATCCAGAAAAATCAGCTGGCGGCCGTTCCCGTTATCGTATTCCATATCCGTGTAAATTCCGGTAATTCGGTTTCGGGTAGTCTGCGGCTTGCTGGATGTAATTGCAATCTTCTCTCCCAGAATCTGATTCAGCAGCGTAGACTTTCCTACATTCGGTCTTCCGATAATACCAATAAACCCTGATTTCATACTCTCTCCATTTCTATTCTCTCTTCAGGTCCACCGCCGACATCACGTTTTCTTCGTGAAGCCGCATGACTTTCTTCTCTTCCTCTTCCATGTGATCATACCCCAGCAGATGCATCATGCTATGAACGAACAGGTAGGTCAGTTCCCGTTCCTCCGTATTTCCATATTCCATCGCCTGTTCGCAGGCCCGCTTATAACAGATTACCACGTCTCCCAGCAACACCGAAATCTCCTCATCCAGGGATTTCAACTCTTCCGCAACCGCTTCTGCCGATTCATACTGCGGGAAGGACAGCACATCCGTTACCCGGTCAATGTCTCGATACTCCCGATTAATCTGCCGAATGGTCTCCTCATCCGTGATGGTGAGGGATACCTCCAGTCGCTCTTCTTCCTCTGCCGGCAAATCGAATTCCTGACGGAACACTTCCGACGCCGCCTCCAGAATCTTTGTAAAAGCAGCTTCCTGCAGTCTGCCGTTCTCGTCTACGCAATCGATTCTCATTTTCTTTTGTCTCCGCTTTTCTTCTCGTATTCGTTATAGGCTTTGATAATTCTTTTTACCAGTTCGTGGCGAACCACATCCACATCGGTCAAATAACAGAATCGGATGCCTTCCACATGCTTCAGCACCCGGGTGGCCTCCAGCAGTCCGGAACCCTTCCCTTTGGGCAGGTCAATCTGGGTGATATCCCCCGTCACCACCACTTTGGAATGGAATCCCATTCGGGTGAGGAACATCTTCATCTGCTCCCGCGTGGTGTTCTGCGCCTCGTCCAAAATGATGAAAGAATTGTCCAGCGTCCGACCTCTCATGTATGCCAGCGGAACCACCTCAATGGCGCCCTTTTCCTTCATTCTGGCCGCTGCTTCCTGTCCCATGATTTCATAGAGGGCATCGTACAGCGGGCGAAGGTACGGATCCACCTTCTCCTGAAGGTCTCCCGGAAGGAATCCCAGGCTCTCTCCGGCTTCCACCGCCGGCCGCGCCAGGATGATTCGTTCGATTTCTTTATTCTTTAGAGCGTTCACCGCCATGGCACAGGCCAGGTACGTCTTTCCCGTTCCCGCCGGTCCCACGCCGAACACCATGTTGTTCCGGCGAATGGCATCCACATATTCCTTCTGTCCGAACGTCTTCGGACGAAGGGGTTTCCCGTAATGGGTATAGCAGATGATATCCCGGGCGTTCTCCTGTTCGTCGTATGGAATCTCCCGAGTCAGCGCCTCGATAATGTAATCCGCCTTCTGGGAATCCAGCTTGCCGGTGGCCTTCAGTTCTCCCGCCATCTTCGTCAGCATGTCCCGGGCCCGATTGCCCTCCTCTCCCTGAATCAGGAGCTCGCTGTTTCGCTGAATAATCGTTGTTCCGGTGGCCCGCTCCACCGCCTTCACGTTCCGATCCATGCTGCCGAACAGCGCAGCGGAATCCACGGTACCGTCAATCGGAAAAGTAATTGTTTTTTCGTTCTTCAAGTCTTTTTATCCTCATAAAAGTATTTTTTTACAGATTGATTATAGCCTTTTTGTTTTTGCAATACAACCTCAAACAGAACAGAAGGGTCGTTTCTGCATCTGAGATTACCGGTGTGCCGTTATAGAAATCAAAAAATCCAAAACCGACAGATTCCGCGGATGAAATTCTGCCGGTTCCGGATTGCTCTGTGTTATATCGGCGATTTCCCGCCGATATGGTGATTCTATCTACAATCTGTAGAATTGTCAAATACTTTTTCTTCATATTGTGGAATTCCGTTGACGGATTTTTTCCGCTCCCCTATATTTTGTAGAAAAGAAAGGACTGCATAATGGATCAGCAAAGCATCGGCAATAAATTACGAAAACTTCGGAATCAAAACAACCTGTCTGTGCAGGACGTGACTGTACTGCTTCACAAATACGGAATATACATCAGCACAAAGGCGCTCTACAGCTACGAAACCGGCACCCGCTCCGTGGAAGCACCCATTTTTCTGGCGCTGTGCATGATTTACCGGTGCGATAATATCCTGAAGGAATTTGCCGATTGCGATTATGCGGTGACCGTTCCTTCCAGCGAAGAGCTTCGCCTGTTGGAGCGAATTCGCGGTCTGGACGAGCACGGTCAGGAACTGCTGAACGGGATGCTGGAACTGGAGCTAAAGCGTTGTCGAAAGGGCTAATATCTAAGAGGAAGCTTTCGCTGCGCCCAGGATTTCATTGATGATGAACCGGGCCAGAAGCCGCTGGATTTTCTTGGAAAACCCGTGCCCCTCCCCGTGAAGGATGTACAGCTTCGCATTATCGTACATGGTCGCCGCCCGTTCCGAATAGGAGGCATCCACGATTTCATCATTATCTCCGTGGAAGATGAATACTTTTCCTTTATATTTCCGAATTTCCTTCTGAAAATTGTAATCCAGCAAATACTGGTAATACGTCTTTCCCACCGTAAGGCCCATGATTTCCACTTCATCCGGCACCTCTTCCAGGCTGGCATACCGCCGCTTTGCATCGTCCGGAATGCACATCGCCGGATAGGCCAGAAAGAGCCCTCGAATTTCCTCCGGCCGATTGCCGGCCACCAGTGCCGATACCAATCCCCCCTGACTGGCACCCAGCAGATAAATCCGCTGCGGATCGATTCCATCCTGTTCCTTCACCAGATCGATCACCGAGTCCAAATCATCTTTCTGGGTAAAAATAGACATGGCCCGCATATCCCCCCGGCTGCGGCCGCTTTTGTATCCGCTCCCTCCGCGAAAATCAAAAGAACACACTGCAATTCCGCCGGCGATCAGGATGCGCTGCATCCGCCGGTTGTCTGTAGCATTTCCTCCGAAGGTATGACTGAAAATCACCACCGGACTCTTCTCTCCCTTCTGCTGGCAGGGAAACTTCAAATCGATATACAGATGTGTACCTACCGGATTCAGTCGCATAATCCTCACTTCCTTTTATGTAAATTATCTTTCACTTTCTAACACAATCTATCAAACAATCTATTCGCCGTCAATAATTGTTAATTCACTGACTTTTCCGCCAGAAAAGATTGCGTTTTTGCCCCATTTCGCCCCGATGCACTCAAAAAAAATTTAATATACCACTTTAAATTCCATCGTTGTATAATATATTTTGTTATTTAATTTTATCGTCAGATATTACACCATCTATTGATATTTTTAATCGTAAAAAGGAGAAGGACGAATGAGCAATCTTCATGAGGAATGCGGCATCTTCGGCATTTTCAGCGAAAACCGACAGAATGTTGCGGAGACGGTTTACTACGGGCTTTTCGCACTGCAGCACCGGGGACAGGAAAGCTGCGGCATCGTGGTAAACGATGACGGAATCTTCCGGGACTACAAGGACAACGGCCTTGCCCACGAGGTCTTCACCCGGCACGTGCTGGAAAACCTGGGACCGGGAAATATGGCCATCGGACACGACCGCTACAGCACTACCGGTGCCAATGAACGAATCAACGCCCAGCCGATTGTGGTCAACCACCACAAGGGACGCATGGCGCTGGCTCACAACGGAAACATCGTCAACGCTTTCGAACTGCGTCAGGAATTGGAACTGCAGGGCTCCATCTTCCACACCACCAACGATTCGGAGGTCATCGCCTACGTAATTACAAAGGAACGGATTCAAAGCGAATCCATTGAAGAGGCCGTGAACAAAGCCATGGGACGCATTGACGGAGCCTATTCCCTGCTGATCATGTCCCCGCAGAAGATGATTGCCTGTCGGGACCCGTACGGTTTCCGCCCGCTGTGCTACGGCAAGCGGGAAGACGGTACCTACATCGTGGCATCCGAGACCTGCGCCCTGGACGCGGTGGGCGCGGAATATATCCGGGACCTGGAGCCGGGTGAAATCCTGGTATTCAGCAAGGACGGCATCCGGTCCATCCGAGATCACTGCGGAGAAAAGGAGCATAAAATCTGCATTTTCGAGTACCTCTACTTCGCCCGTCCGGATTCTCAGATTGAGGGAAAGAGCGTTCACGAAGCACGGCGAAAAGCCGGCGCCCTGCTGGCCATGCAGTATCCGGTGGATGCGGATATCGTCATCGGCGTTCCGGATTCCGGTCTGGATGCGGCCATCGGCTACGCGGAGCAATCCGGAATTCCGTACGGAATGGGTTTTGTCAAGAACAAGTACATCGGCCGAACCTTCATCGCTCCTGGTCAGAAGAATCGGGAGGATAAGGTTCGCATCAAGCTGAACGTCATCCGCAACAGCGTTGCGGGGAAGCGGGTGGTATTGGTGGACGACTCCGTGGTTCGGGGAACCACCATCACCCGAATCATTCAGCTGGTTCGCTCCGCCGGCGCCACGGAAGTTCACGTCATGTCCTCCGCACCGGCCTTTACCGATGCCTGCTACTACGGCGTGGATGTGGACACCAAGGAAAACCTCATCGCCTGCCAGTGCGGCTACGATCAGGACAAGATTGCCCGGAAAATCGGTGCCGACAGCATGGGCTACCTGGACGTAAACACCCTGCACCTGATTATCGGGAATCATCCGGGAGAAGGCTTCTGCAGCGCCTGCTTCGGAACCGGATACCCGACTCCGATTCCGACAGGTCAAAAGGACCGCTTCGAAGAGAAAATCGGTGGCGATGCACCGGAAAAGGGATCCGAAGAGTCCTACGATAAATTCCTTCGGGTTGAATAGCGCATAAAAACAATCCGCCTCACCGGACGTTTCCGATGAAGCGGATTTTGTTTTTTTATGAAGAAGCTTTACGCATTCGGACGAGTATCCTTGAATTCTCCAATGGTGAAGAACACCAATCCGATCCATATAATTCCAAAGGCCATGAACTGAACGCTGTCGGCATGCTCGTGGTACAGCAAGATGCCGAGAATCATCTGCATGGTGGGGCTGATGTACTCCACCAGGCCCAGGATGAACATGGATGTTTTCTGGGCGCCGGCGCTGAAGAGCATCAGGGGAACCGCGGTGCAGAATCCGCAGAGCAGCAGCAAACCCACCTGATACGGTGCGCCCGCCGCAACGGCGCCGTTGCCGCTGATTTCCTGATACAGGATGATTGCCAGGGCGATGGGCGCCAGGAACATGGTCTCGTAAATCATGGACAGCACCGGATCCACGGTCACGGAACGCTTAATGGCGGCGTAGACGGAGAATGTCAGCGCCAGTCCCAGAGCGATGAACGGAATTTGGTGGAAATGAAACAGCAGCACCAGCACCGCCACCAAGGCGAAAATCATGGCGACGACCTTGTATTTCGTCACCCGTTCATGAAATAGGATAATTCCCAGCAGGCAGACTACCAGCGGTTCGATATAATACCCCAGACTGGTCTGGATAATAAATCCCGCATTCACCGCCCAGATGTAGGTGGACCAGTTGATGGTGATGATGACGCCGGCGACGGCCAGAGTTCGGATGGTCTTTCGATCTTCCTTCAGCGGAGCCCAGATTTCCTGCCAGGTATAATTTCGATGTGCCAGAAGCAGCGCCGTTAGAAAAGACATCAGCACCCGGTACAGCATGATTACCGATGAACTGATGGGAATCAGGGCCTTCCAATAGATGGGCAGCACGCCCCAGATGACCATGCAGAAGACCACCTGGAACACCCCCTTCCGATATTGCGATTGTTCTTTCGTCATTTTAAATTTCCCCCTTTGTTTTTTTCTCTGTACGAGTCCCATGCGTTCCATTATATGCTGGACTTTTGAATATTGCAATGGTATCCTTGTTAGGCTGTTTGACAGAATCGTATTCAAAAAAACAAACCATACAAGCGATGGTTTGAAAGTAAATAAATCATTAAATTGTGGGGGTGTTTTGCCGTGGAAGATATTTTGTTTTTTCTGGAGATTATGGGGACCGTTGCCTTCGCCATTTCCGGTGCCGTTCTGGGCATCCGAAAGCGAATGGATATTTTCGGCGTATCCATTCTGGGGCTCACCACCGGCGTGGGCGGCGGAATCATCCGGGATCTGATTGTGGGGAACAATCCGCCCCTCACCTTTCAGGATCCGGTGTATCTGGTGGTATCCATCATCACTTCCATCATCGTGTTCCTGCCGGTCATCCGGACGTGGATTTTTCGGGAAACTCGGTTCTACGAAGCGCTGATGCTGCTGTTCGACTCCATCGGTCTGGGTATTTTTACCGTGAACGGCATTCAAACTGCTTACCAATCCACCAATATCCACGGCATCATCCTGCTGGCCTTCGTGGGCGTTATTACCGGATGCGGCGGCGGCGTACTGCGGGATATGATGGCCGGCGACCGGCCGTACATCTTCGTCAAGCATTTCTACGCCAGCGCCTCTCTGCTGGGAGCATTGGCATGCATCCTTCTCTGGAACCGAATCGGCTACGGCGGAGCCATGCTGCTGGGCGCCACATTGATTGTGGTTCTCCGGCTGCTGGCCGCCCGAAATCACTGGAGCCTTCCGAAAGCAGACCTTCCGGAAGAATAGATTTCTCGCTTCCGACGGATTACGCCACCATGGTGCTGACCCACACCAGCGCGAAACCGATAATCACACTGACCACGGACTCCCGCAAATGTTCCCGGGTACGAAACACATGAGGCGTCAGCTCGGAGAACACGATATATAGAATCATGCCCGTGGCGATGCTCACCATAGTCAGGGTCAGAACCTCCGACAGATGCACCTCAATCATATTCATCAGCATGCCGCCGAAGAGGGTGGAGAGGGTCACCGCCGCCAAAAGGACGTACCGCTCGCTGCGCTTCCGCTCCTCCATGGTGGAATCAATCAGCATCCCCATCGGGATGTTGTGCATGGCGATGCCCAGGGCAAAAATAATTCCGTCGGACATGGAATTCATGGCGATGCTGTACACCGACATTCCTTCCACTATATTATGGAGGATTACCGCCATCGCCGAAATGATTCCGATATGGGCGGCATTCTCATGATCGTGGGTCTCTTCCGTATCGTGGTGATCCGGAATGAACAGATCCAGCACCTTCAGCATGGCGATGCCCACCACCAGCATGCCCAGGCTGTATCCCCAGCCCTGTGCCTCCACCAGTTCGTGCACCTCCGGGAACAGGTCGAAGAGCAGCAGTGCCGCCAGCGCACCCAGCGCCAAAGCCATGGACAGGTGCTCCATCTTTTCCGTATCTTTAATCAAATGCGTTGCCAAGGCTCCCAACAAAATGGAGAACCCGGCAATCGCGGTAATCATCAATTCCATTCGTTACTTCCTTTTATCTTATCATCAAGTGTTACCGTGTCGATATTCTGCGGACGGGACAAAAATCCTACCTATCAACTAGGTTATTATATGTATCCATCGTCCATCTGTCAAGTTTCGGGCTTCAGAGGAGTCCGTTTATTTCCTTCCAAAAAATTTTTTTTCCGCTCTTGACGCAAGTCCGACTCCTATTATATAATTTCTTGGCAAAATCAATATGGAAAATGTATTAAGCTTTTGCTTCGATCCACGTCTGTCAGGGAAAATTCCTGATGCGTGGTCTTTTTTTTCGCAAGAAATGCGATACGAGATTAAGGAGGTCATCTCATGAAGTCATCATCCCTTTTCAGTCTTCGATTTCTCCGAAATGTACTGATTATCATCTTAGGAAACTTCATCTACGCCGTGGGCGTCGTTTTCTTTATTCTTCCATCCGGCCTGATTACCGGCGGCACCACCGGTATCGGCCTGATTATGAACCACTTCACCGGCATGGATATTTCCATCTTCGTGGGCATCTTTAACGTGGCCATGTTCTTGCTGGGCGCCCTCATCCTGGGAAAGGAATTCGCCCTCACCACACTGGTGAGCACCATTTTCTACCCCCTGCTCCTGGGGATCCTGCAGCGGGCCGTGGGCGGCTTCGTGCTGACACGGGATCTGTTCCTTAGCGCCCTCTTCGGCGGCCTGTGCATCGGCATTTCCCTGGCGATGATCATCCGGCTGGGGGCCAGCACCGGCGGCATGGATATTCCACCTCTGGTCCTGCAGAAACTCTTCCGGATTCCGGTATCCGTCAGCCTGTACGTATTTGATTTTATCATCCTGATTGGCCAGATGCTCTTCTCCGACAAGGACACCAGCCTCTACGGCATCATTTTGGTTATCGTGTACACCATGACCCTGGACAAACTGCTGGCGCTGGGCACCGCCAAAACCAAATTGGAAATCGTCACCAAACATTCCGAGGAGATGAAGGATGCCATTCTGGCAGACATCGACCGGGGCGTCACCCTGCTGCACGGAAAGACCGGTTACCTGGGCATTGAAACCGATGTGCTTTCCTGCGTCATCTCCCCTCGAGAGCTGTACCGCACGGAGAAAGTGGTTCACGAGGTGGATCCCAACGCCTTCATCGTGCTGAGCAAGGTGAGCAGCGTCACCGGCCGGGGCTTTACGAAGGAGAAAAAATACATCCCGAAGAACTCCTAGGTCCTTCCGGCATAGTAGCACCGAAAAAAAGTTCTTTTTCAACTGACAGTACTCTTTCGAGTGTTGTTACATTGTTCTTATATTGATACAATCCGGTTAAGAAGTACATCTCCCTTCTCAAGGAAGAACGGCAGGTTCAAGCACCTGCAGGAGGAACCGATATGAAAAAGAACACAAAGAAACGAAGGACGATTCGTCGTCTGCTGATCGCCACCGCGTTTGCGCTCCTGATGATTCCGGCATCGGTTTCCGCAGATGTTGTGGGGAAAAAGATTACACAAGAGTACACACCGAATAAACAAAATCCGTTGTCAAAAATCGAATACACCTATCGAAGCGACGGAAAATTCGATATGGTCCTTACCTTCGATATTTTTGCAGCGAAATACGCTGTGTATCATGTGGATAATGCCCGGGACTATGTCCTCGAGGTTTCCCAGAACAACCAGCTCATCGGATCCCAGATTATCAATGCTCCGGACATTCGAAAATTGAACGGAAAGCTCGTCTATGATTTCAAGAATGCACAGAAGGTCCCGATCGTCCGGCCGGAAGAAGAGCTTTCCATCAGCTTTAAATTCTATAGTGACTACAACAACGATCAATATGCGAACTACGGCAACAACTTCCAGCCGCGAACGGTGCAGGCACCGAAAAAACCGGAAGCACCGAATCCAAACCTTCTGGAAGGCATGACCGGATACGGTCAGGTGGAAAAGATGGCTTCGGACGGTACCGAATTCACGGAAGTGTATGCCACCTTCCGCGGCACGCAGGGCCCGAATGCCGGCGAAACGCTCTATGCGTACAACCTGGACGACAAGAGCATTTACGGATCGTCCAACAGCAGAACCGTAAAGGTATGGATCTACCGGAATAAGATCAAGCCGTTTAATATTGCGGATCAGAGTCCGCGTCGCTGGATGCTGGTTTCCGCAAAGGATCCGAATACGGCAGCCGGCATTGCGGAAGAAAATGCCGCCAAAGCAACATCGCTGGCCTTTGACTCTCCGGCCAATATCAAATCAGAGATGGAGGATATCTACCGCTTCTCCAGCACCTCTGCTCGCTACGACCAAGCGGCGGTTACCGTATACAAGGACAGAAACCACAATACCGGCTATGCGGACGGAGTGGAAATCTATAACTACGTGAAGGGAGAGGGCGAAGCGGATCTTTACCAAGAGTTCAGCTTCGATTCGGGGAAAGACCACGGCAAATTCACTCTCACCGGACTGCTTCCGGGAACCACCCGGTACTACACCGTTCACACCATTCGATACAATAATGGCTTGGAATACAATTACTGGGACGGATATTACTACACCGTACGCACCGAGAATTTCAAAGCACCGGGCTTCTCTGCAGTAAAGATGGGACCGAAGCAGGTAAAGATGCTGATAAAGGTTCCGGCAGATCAGCGGGCAAAGGGATTGTCCACCATGTACGTATACCGGGGCAGCAAGAAGATTAAGACCATCAAGAGCAACGGTAAGGCGACCATCACCTTCACCTACAGCGCGAAAAAGGCCAATTCCTACAAGTACAAGGTGAAAGCGGTATGCGCGAAGAAGACCAGCATTACCAAGTCCACTTCCGCAAAGAAGCCGAAGAGCAATACTTACAAGAGACCGGGACGCCTGAACAGCAATATCAATCAGATTACACCGTACGCAACGGCGAAATTCGTCCCATGGCAGTTTTCTTACTACGATAAGAAAATCAAGGTGACGGGCTACATCGTGAATAACCGGATGTTCAAGATGAAGAAGTACAAATTCAAGGTCTACGTGTACAACAACAACAAGAAAATTGCCACAAAGACCGTGACGTACAAGAACATCAAGAAGTATGCGAAGAAAAAGGTCACCATCACCATCAAGACCAAGAAGAAACCGGATTTCGTCAACTACTCCACCGGCTGGGGTACATCCAACGTATCAACCAAATGGGGATGGTAGTTCGGCAAAAGCAAGATGGAACCCACTAACGGAATAAACGAAATGAAGAGGCTGTTCCCTTCCGGGGGAGCAGCCTCTTCATTTGCGTATATTTCATTTCTACTGTTCCAGATACTTCCGAATCTTCGGCATCATCGCCTGTGCCCGCTTCCGCCCCTCTTTATAGGTGCGGTCCATGCGCGCCACATCGTGCTCCGTCCGGCTGATGTCCAGTTCTTTTTCCGGATAGATGACACAGAGTTCCCCTTTGGATCCCAGCTGATGGACCATTTTCTTAGACCGATTGTACACCACATGACGGTTCCGAAGGCTGGCCGCAACCTGCGGATATTTGTGGAGGAGCAATCCGTAAAGGTGATCGTGCCCGGTGGGCGCCTTGACGTAATCCTTCGGCCGAGTCAGCACTGTGACAATCCGGTCGTACCCCTGGTTCCGTGCGTACTGCACCGGAATGGAATCACTGATGCCGCCATCCAGCAAGCTGTATCCATCGATATGCACCGCACGGGATACCACCGGCATGGATGCGCTGGCTCTCACCCACTCCAGCGCGGCATCGTTCAGTTCCGGCAGCTCCTTATATACCGGCTTCCCGGTTCGGGTATCGGTACACACTACGACGAACCGGCTGGGATCGCTATCATAGGTTTCCTTATCCATCACGTCCAGTTCCTTCGGCAAAGTATGGTAGCAGAACTCTGCCCCGTACAGATTTCCGGTCTTCATCAGAGAGCGCAAGCTGCAATACCGCCAATCCTTTGCGAATCGCCGGTTATAACGGATAACTCGTCCCGGCTGATGGGACTTGTAGTTGCAGCCGAATGCCGCACCGGCGGAGACGCCGATGACCGCATCAAAATGAATGTTGTTTTCCATCAGCACGTCGATAACTCCCGCGCTGAAAATGCCTCGCATGGCACCGCCCTCCAGAACCAACGCGGTTCGATGCTTGCCGTTATTCTCTTTTTTCGAAATCGTTTCTTTTGTATACATATTCACTGTTATTCCCCTAGAATTCTGCTCTCAAACAATTTAGTCAGTATTATAACATAGTTTTTATGAAATGAAACTAAATTTATAAGTTTTTTGTGTGAATTTTGTCGACATACATAGTATACCCGTATACGAGAGAACAAGGAATTGAAAAGGGATTGCGGGGAACATCCTCGCAATCCCTTTTTTCTCCCGGTCTTGTTTTTCCTCCTTCGTTTCATATATAATGTAGAGGATTGTGATTTCAAAAATGAAAGGAATATATATTTATGAGCATCTTAAACGTGGAACACCTGACCCACGGATTTGGAGACCGCCAGATTTTCGATGATGTATCCTTCCGACTTCTGTCCGGTGAACACATCGGACTGGTGGGCGCCAACGGAGAAGGCAAGTCTACTTTTATGAATATCATCACCGGTAAGCTTTCGCCGGATGAAGGAAAGGTGGAATGGTCGAAGCGCGTTCGTGCGGGCTATCTGGACCAGCACACCGTCCTCACCAAGGGGCAGACCGTACGGGACGTGCTGAAGACCGCTTTTGACTACCTCTTTGAGATGGAACAGGAGATGAACGACCTGTACATGTCCATGGGAGATCCGGATGTGGATGAAAATACCATGAACGCGCGGATGGAGGAAGCCGGCACCCTGCAGGACCTTCTCACCGCTCATGATTTCTATATGATTGACGCGAAGATTGATGAAGTAGCCCGGGCGCTGGGCTTGACAGACCTGGGACTGGACCGGGATGTTACGGAGCTGTCCGGCGGACAGCGAACCAAAGTGCTGTTGGCCAAGCTTCTGTTGGAGAAGCCGGAAATCCTCTTGCTGGACGAGCCGACCAACTACCTGGATCGGGAACATATCGTATGGCTGCAGCGGTATCTGCAGAATTACGAAAATGCTTTTATCCTGATTTCCCATGATATTCCGTTCCTGAACAGCGTAATCAACCTGATTTATCACATGGAAAATCACAAGCTGGACCGGTATGTGGGGGATTACGACGATTTCATAAAGGTGTACGAGATGCGGAAGGCGCAGCACGAAGCGGCCTACCAGAAGCAGCAGCAGGAAATCGCTCAGCTGAAGGATTTCGTGGCCCGGAACAAGGCTCGAATTTCCACCCGAAACATGGCCATGTCCCGCCAGAAGAAGCTGGATAATATGGAGCTGATTGAGAAGCAGGTGGAACGGGTGAAACCGGAATTCGACTTCCACCTGGGGCGCACGCCGGGACGGTTCCTTTTCGAGACGAAAGGGCTGGTCATCGGATACGATACGCCGCTTTCCAAGCCGCTGGATTTCGTCATGGAGCGAAAGGAGAAGGTGCTTCTCACAGGTGCCAACGGAATCGGGAAAACCACTCTGCTGAAGAGCTTGCTGGGACTGATCCCGCCGTTGGAAGGTCAGATTGAGAAGGATCCGTATATGCAGATTGGTTACTTCGAGCAGGAAATGAGTCAGGATGTGGATACCACCTGCATCGAGGAGATTTGGAACGAATTCCCATCCTGGGACCAGCGGGAAGTGCGAGCGGCGCTGGCTCGCTGCGGTCTCACCTCAAAGCACATTGAAAGCCGAATTCGGGTGCTTTCCGGTGGCGAACAGGCCAAGGTGCGCCTGTGCAAGCTGATGAATCGGGATTCCAATATTCTGGTTCTGGACGAGCCGACCAACCACCTGGACGTGGATGCCAAAGACGAGCTGAAACGGGCGCTGATGGAGTACAACGGCAGCATTCTCATGGTGTGCCACGAGCCGGAATTCTATGAAGGCCTGGCCACCCGGGTGATCGACTGCTCCCGGTGGACCACGAAACTGGTGTAATATAAAGAGCGTGAACGCTCGGGTATGTTCCCTCGGTTCACGCTCTTTTGCTTATCTTTTTTTATAAAGAACCAGCTCCGGATTCTCTCCCTCTGCCCCGAAAGTGGACACCATGATGAAATCCATGCCGGCAAGTACTCCAAAGCATCGGTCTCCGCCAAACTCCGAATCCAGCTGATTTCCCAAATAGGTCGTCCGGTCATCCAGGAGCTTCACGCTTTGGCCGTTCGGCAGCGGATATTCCAGATTCACATATTTGCCCACGAGTGCATTAAGTTTCTCGACCTTTGGAAGGCCTTCGACATGAAGGTCGTTGATTTCTTTTATAAGCTGTTTTTTAAACTCCTCAAACTGCCCGCCATCGCTGAGCGATTCGTATTTCTTCCAATAATCCAGCGTCGGAAGCAATTCCTGCATGTACGCTCGCGCCTGCGCCTCCGTAAAATCTTCTTTTACCATATGAGTCACGCAAACGTCAATTAGCTCATCCATATTGCTGTACGTATAAGTTCCGTCCGCATAGCACCATTTGCAGTAATCTTCATTCTTGGTTCCATCGCTGTTCCGGCTGATAATCTCATCATCTTCCAAAGGCATCCCGCAGCACTGACAGATCAGCGGACGAGGTTCGCCCAGCAACGCATTGATTGATACGTCCAACACCTTGGACAGCAATTTCAGCGTTTCCGTATTGGGAACGGTTCTGCCGGTCTCCCAACGAGATACCGCCTGCCGGGTCGCCATCACCTTCTCCGCAAGCTCATCCTGGGACAACCCTTGCCGGGTACGAAGTTCCAAAATTATATCTTTCGTTTCCATTCATTCCACCTCCGTTACGGATATGATAACAGACCGATGGGACTTTGGAAAAGCAACTTGCTGTTTCCCCTGCGGAATGTCCCGGTGGTGTTTGCTTGTACGATATGCGGAGTCTATTCGGCGACGGTTCTCTTTTCTTTGCTTTTCACCGGCAGCGGAACCTGAGCCAGAATTACCGCCACGAACACCAGGATGCACCCCAGAATTTCTTTCGGGAGAAGCACCTCGTTCAGGAACAGGCAGCCGGACACTGCGGCAAATACCGATTCCAAACTCATAATCAGGGTGGCGGTGGTCGGATCCGTGTCCTTCTGAGCTACAATCTGAAGGGTGAATCCCACGCCGCTGGACAGGATTCCCGCGTAAGCGATGGTCATCCATGCCGAAAGGAGTCCGCTCACGGACGGGTTCTCCAGCAAAAACATCACCGGCGTCATCACAATCGCTGCCACCGCAAATTGGATGCACGCCATCTTAACGCCATCCACCCCTTTCGAGGTAAAATGATCGATTGTCATAATGTGCACCGAAAAGCCCACGGAACAGAAGAGTACCAAAATGTCCCCTTTAGATATGCTAAAACCTTCTTTTACGCACAGTAAATAGAATCCTGCCATGGCCAACACCACGCAGAACCAGATGATTCGCGGAATTTTCTTTCCGATGAAAACACCCATCAGCGGCACCAGGATAATATACAGCGCCGTAATGAATCCGGCTTTTCCCGCTGTCGTCATGGTGATTCCAATTTGCTGCAAGGAACTGGCTACCGCCATTACTAGGCCGCAGTAAATTCCGCCCACCAAAGTGGTCCTGTCCGGGAGCAGGATGGATTTCCAATTTGCTTCCCCGGACGCTACATCATCGATTCCCGTTCCGGAGCCCGCGTTGTCCGTCACCCCTTTCTTCTTCCCGATTACGTAAATTACCGGAATCAGAAAGAGAAAGGCCAGGACATTCCGGGCCATGTTGTAGGTGTAGGGTCCCACGTAATCCATCCCGGAACTCTGCGCCACGAAGGCGCTTCCCCAGATGAAGGACGTTAACAATAACAGTAGATTCCCTTTCGTTCTCTTACTCACTTCGCATCATTTCCTTTATTCTTTACAAAATTTCGTACTAGTATAGCATTTCCCGGGATAATTCTCAATATATGAAAGGGGATTGCAGGCACAGAACGGTTCCTTTGGCTTCTTTCGTTCGCCACGAACGGGGACTTGGTGCACGAATCCCCTCAAACCCTTGTTCTTCCGTCGCCTTTGCACCAAGTCTCCACGCCTTTTTCCAGATTCGGGTGCTTTGACTTGGTGCATGAATCCCCTCAAACCCTTGACCTTCCGTCGCCTTTGCACCAAGTCTCCCTGCCTTTTTCCCGACCCGTACCCCGACACCCTATACCATAGAGCAAAAATGTGTACTGAAGGGGAATTATTTTTCTGGCATAATAGAAAGACATCCAAAACACACTATTAGAAAGGAGATCTTATGAAATACAATTGCATCGAATCGGTAAAAGCCGATCTTCAAGAACAATCCGACATGCTTCAGCAACTGGAATCTAGAAAGAGCCAACTGATTCAATTCGATGGCTGCACACTTAAGATAAAAAATTCAGGCGGCACCACTTATTACCATTGCCGGGAAAATCCTGCTCACCCCTGGCTCTATCTTGGAAACGAAGACCACCCGGACGTTCGTTCCATCCAAGAATTACGCTATTGCAACAAAGCCATTTCTCTGCTCAAAAACAACATTGCATTGGAGGAAAACTTGTTAGCGAATTACCGCGCTCCCGAGTACGACTCCATATTGAGCGGACTTCCAAAAACATACGTCCCCGCAAAAGGATTTCCGCAATTTGCCGGATATGATATAAACAAGTATTTCGACGAATTAGTTGGCTTTAAGAACAGCATTCCTCCGCGGAATCCCGAATCCTTGAAATTCCAAGCCATCGACGGTACACTGATACGTTCACGAGGAGAAGTGATAATGTACGATCGCTTTTGGCAAAGAGGGTATCATCCTCTGTACGAATTTCCGTTTCGCTTAGCCAACGGCAAGTTTTTATTTCCGGACTTTCTCTTGATTCATCCTCAGATTCCTTATTTATATATCGTGGAACATCTCGGCTTGTGGTTTCACCCGGAAATGAAGGACAACTACCGCAAAAACTATTTGCTAAAGGAAGAGGCCTACCGAACCCTTGGTTTTACCGAAGGCGTCAATCTGTTCACCACCAAAGAACTTCCAGACGGCGGCATCGACCTTGAAACATTGGAACGTATGTGCACCATGATTATGTCATCCCCTCCAAGCTCTGCCGTACAACGTCAAGGACCCATTCTGGATGACAAATTTATTCGTGATTTCTTGAGATAATCCCCGGTAAAAACAAGTTCGCGACCGTCATGCACGTCCGGCACAAGAAAGACTTTCCTCAATCAAGAGCTTGTACCAAATCTATATACCATTCTCCATCTCCACATACTTGACTTGGTGCATGAATCCGTTCCAGCCCTTATTCCTCCGTCGCCTTTGCACCAAGTCCCTCCACCTTTTCCCAAATCCGGGCGCTTTTACTTGGTGCATGAATCCGCTCCAGCCCTTGTTCTTCCGTCGCCTTTGCACCAAGTCCCCCCACCTTTTCCCAAATCCGGGCGCTCTGACTTGGTGCACGAATCCCCTCCAGCCCTTGTTCCTCCGTCGCCTTTGCACCAAGTCCCCCCACCTTTTCCCAAATCCGGGCGCTTTGACTTGGTGCACGAATCCCTTCCAGCCCTTGTTCTTCCGTCGCCTTTGCACCAAGTCCCCCACTCCGCCCATTCCTGTCCACAGCACTTTTAAACCGCAAACTTGATCTTTATATAAGAGAATTGACTTTATATAAAAATACATCAAAAATTAACCTGAAAATTTGACTCTATTGCACAAATATTGTATATTCACATCAATTTTCTATAATTTATTGTTTTTCTTGACAAGTAAATTCCCGATGGTTATAATAAGCATACAAAATCGAGCTTTCGAATGAAAGCGCAAGAAATACCATCAATTAAGAACATCACAGGAGATTAAACAATGAAAGAACATCAACAAAAGAGAGGAACCTGGAGCAGCAATTTCGGCTTTTTGATGGCCGCCATCGGTTCTGCGGTAGGCCTGGGAAACATGTGGGGGTTTCCCTATAAGTTGGGAATGAACGGCGGCTTTGCCTTCCTTATCCTGTATCTGCTTTTGGCGGTATTCGCCGGATACATTCTCACCATGACCGAGCTGGCTTTGGGCCGTTATACCGGCCAGTCCACCGTTCTGGCATACAAATCCATTCGCAAACAGTATGCATTTGTCGGATGGCTGGGCATGCTCTCGCCGTTCCTGATTCTGGGATTCTACTCCTATCTGGGCGGCTATTGCATCAAGTACATGCTGGCCAATCTGGGAGATGTGTTCGGTGCAAGCTGGGGCGTTGGCGGCGTAGATGGTGCTGCCTACTTCTCCAACCTGACAGCGGACACCACCCAGTCCATCATCTATACACTGGTATTTCTTCTGATCACCATCGTCATCGTAAGCTATGGTATCGAGGAAGGCATCGAGCGGTTCAGCAAAATCGCCATGCCGGCACTGTTCGTGATGCTCCTCCTGGTAATCGCACGAAGCGTTACCCTGCCGGGCGCTTCCGCCGGAATTGCATTCCTGTTCAAACCGAACTTTGAAGTGTTCCACGGAACCGGCTGGATTTCCGTACTTTCTGCTGCCGGCGGCCAGATGTTCCTGTCCCTTTCCATCGGAATGGGCATTACCATTACCTACGGTTCTCATCTCGCCAAAGATGCCAATATTGAACGAAGCAGTTTGATTATCCCGCTGGCCGACACCGTTATCGCCGTTTTGGCAGGTCTGGCAATCATGCCGGCTGTATTTGCCAGCGGTCAGTCTCCGCAGGGCGGCGTAGGACTTCTGTACATGACCCTGCAGACCGTATTCAACGGAATGGGCGGTATCGGTCCGTTCATCGGATTTATCTTCTACGGACTGGTTGTCATCGCGGCGCTGACCTCCTCCGTTGCGATTCTGGAAGCCATTGCCGGTTCCTTTATCGACGACGCCATGAACAAGGGCAAGGGCGACAAGCGAAAATTCTATTGCTGGTTCTTCGGAATCCTCTCCGCCGTTCTGGGCTCACTGATTGCCTACGACGGTCTGGGACAGAACCTCCCTGCTATGTTCGGCAAATTCTGCTGGGTAGACGGTTTCGACCTTCTGGCGGAAGGCATCATGATGCCGCTGGGTTCCCTGTTCGCCACCTTCTTCTTCGGCTGGATTGATCGGGAAATCCTCCCGAAGGAAATCCATCAGAGCTCCAACTTTAAGACGGAGAAATTCTACCGCTTCTGCATCCGTTGGATTGCACCGGTATTCACCTTCTTCGTACTTCTGGGACAGCTGGACTCCTTCTTCGGCTTCGGCTGGTTTAGCTAGAATAATATTATTTCCATAAAAACAGGTACTTTACGAATAATTGTGGGATAGTTCTTAATAACTATCCCGCTTTTTTATGGTTCTTCACTTTATAATCCAACAACAAGCAACGAAGGGCGGTTACTTTGTATGTCGATATCTCTGCTGCAAAGTGATGCATGACCACTTGTTTTTCCGACTCGTACATCAACTCCATTTTCAGATTTGATGTACGAGCACCATTATTTTCAGCTCATGCATCAACTCCAATCATTTTTATATTGTTTTCATTCCACTTTACTTTCATTCCATAAAAAAAGTGATGCAGAAGCAGCGGTTTTCTGCTTTTCTGCATCACATCCTATCATTTCCGCCGGACACCGTCCCTCCAATCGTTCGGCGGCTACACCCCTATTGATGCAGGAACATCTATTTTTAGCGTTCCTACATCAATTTCCTGAATTTGCACCGACAAGCCGGATTAGACCATGCCGCAGCTACCGGCTATGCCTCCTGTGACAGCCGTTCCAGCGCTTTCCGGAACCGATTTCCGAACAGCACTGCCGTAAACGTCACCGCAATAATATCCGCCACCGGCTCCGCCAGATAGACTCCCCACACCGGATGGGATACCAGATGCGGCACGATGTAAATTAGCGGTAGCAGCAGCACGAACTTTCGTACCACCGCCACGATGATGGAACACACCGCATTTCCGGTGGATATAAAGGTCATCTGGCAGGCAATCTGAATGCCGAAGATGAACATGGCGCCGCAGTAGATGCGAAGCGCCTTCTCGGCAAACATCAACAGTTCCGGATTAGAGGTAAACATGCTGCCGAATGCTCCCGGCACCACCATGATGAACAGCCATAATCCCACGGAATACATCACGCTGATTCGAAGGAGATACCGGAAGGTCTCCCGCACTCGAGGGGCATTCCGGGCGCCGAAATTGTAACTGGAAATCGGCTGAGCCCCCTGGGCGATTCCCTGCAGCGGCAGCATGGCGAACTGCATCACGCTGGTGCAGATGGTCATGGCTCCCACCGCCACATCTCCTCCGTATTTCAGCAAGGAGGAATTAAAGCATACCGAGATAATGCTTTCGCTGGCCTGCATCACGAAAGGCGAAAGTCCCAACGCCACACACGGAAGCAGGATGGCCGCATGAAGTCTTATTTTATCTTTCTTCAACCGCAGGTGAGTTTTCTTTCCGGCAAGGAACCGCACGCACCAGATTGCGGAAATTCCCTGGGAAATCACCGTGGCAAGCGCCGCTCCCCGGACACCCATGCCGCAGAGGAAGATGAACACCGGATCCAGCAAGATATTGCACACCGCCCCGATGAGCACCGTGCGCATTCCGATTTGGGCAAAGCCCTGGGCGGTGATGAAGGAATTCATTCCCAGTGTCAGCTGCACAAAGATGGTTCCCAGCGCATAGATTTTCAGGTACGAATCTGCGTAATCGATGGTGTTTCCGCTGGCCCCAAAGGAAAGGAGCATCTCCCGACCGAAGAGAAGCAGTACTGCTGTCAGCACCAGAGATATCAGAACCTGCAGCAGAAAACATCCGCCCAAAATCCCTTCCGCCGTGTCGTAATCTCCCTTTCCCATGTTAATGGAAGCCCTCGGTGCTCCGCCGGAACTGATCAGCGCCGCGAAGGCCGACACAATCATAATAACCGGAAGACAGACTCCCACGCCGGTCAGCGCCAGATTTCCATCTCCCGGTATATGTCCGATATAGATTCGATCCACAATATTGTACAGCATGTTAATCAGCTGTGCGGCAACCGTCGGAATCGCCAGCTTCCGAAGAAGCTTTCCCACCGGTTCCGTGCCCAGAAACTCTTTATCCTGATTCAATCCTTTTTCCTCCCGGTAAAATCGATACAATGAAGCATATTTTACCACACCGAGGAACTCAGTCAAGTATTTTTATTTGCTCCGGAAGCTTTAAAGAGAAAACAGTTCCCCGACCCGGTTCACTATCCACGTCGATTTCCACAGAAATCTTTTTCGCCGCCCGGCTGCATAGATACAGCCCCAGCCCGCTGGATTTCATCTCCTGTCTTCCGTTGCAGCCGGTGTATCCCTTTTCGAAAATTCGCGGAATATCGGATGCCTCAATGCCCGGTCCATCGTCCTCGATTCGAATTCTTCCCCGGTCATCGGCCTCAATTCGCACATACGTATCGGTATATTTAATCGCATTGGATAGAATCTGTTCCAAAACGCAGGCAAAGTATTTCTTATCCGTCACTCGAACGCCCTCCACCTTACGGTACTCCAGCCGCACATTTCGGTTGATGAACAGGGAAGAAAACTTCCGAATGGATTCCCGGATCAAATCATCTAACGCGTATTCCTGAATCATCAAATCGTTGCCGGAAGAATCCAACCGGATATAGTGCAACACCATTTCCACATACTGTTCGATTTGAAAGAGTTCACTGAGAAGCCGACGATTCTCCGGCGTATCCTCCTCCCGAAGCGCCAGCCGCATGACCGAAATCGGGGTTTTAATCTGATGGACCCATTTCGTGTAATAATCCTCCATGTCCTCCCGCTCCTCCAGGAACTGCTGTTCCTGCTGAAGCGCTCGATTTCGAAGGCATCGAAGCATTTCTCGGTAGTCCCTCTCCGTGCGGCTCTCCTCTTCTCCCAAAAATACTTCGGGATTGAGGCCAAAGACGTCCGGCGCGTCCGGCTTCACGGACGAAATCACCTGTTCCCGTTTTCTGCATCCGTTAACGAATTTTCGAAAACGAAGTCCAATCACTAACACACACACAACACCGGAAAGAACCGTTCCGTAAATAAACGGTTCCATCTCCATCCGGTACAACCAGAAGGTCCCAAAATTCAACAGAATCACCGCTGCCGGCAGCAGAATCCAGCTCCGATTCTCTTTCAGAAATGTTTTCAGCAAAGGGCGTTCACCTCCTTCCAACGTTTACTCCACGGATTTAAGAAATGAGATACCCTCGTCCGGGTTTTGTAACAATTACATCTCGGAGTCCGGCTTCCTCTAGTTTCTTCCGAAGCCTTCCCACATTCACCGTCAGCGTATTTTCTTCTACATAGCAGTCATCCTGCCATAAGGCCAGCATCAAATCCTGGCGGCTGACGATTCGACCCTTGTTCTCCAGCAGGGTTCGAAGAATTCGAAATTCATTCCGGGTCAATTCCACCGATGTACCGTTTACCGACAGCATCCCGTCATTCAAGTTCAGCCGGGCACCCTCGAAATCGATAATGTTCGGATTTCCCTCAATCTCATAGCTCCTTCGAAGGATTGCTTTTACCTTTGCGGAAAGCACCAGAGGATCCACGGGTTTTGCGACAAAATCATCTCCACCCATATTGATGGCCATCACGATATTCATGTTGTCGGATGCGGAAGACAGGAAGAGTACCGGAACGCCCGAAATCTCCCGGATTTTTTCACACCAATGGAATCCGTTCAGATAGGGCAATCCGATGTCCATCAATACCAGATGGGGATCGTAATCCTGAAATTCTTCCATTACGTTTCGAAAATTCGAAACGGTTCGAACGTCATTTCCAAAACCCGTCAACTGGTTCTCGATTAACTCCGCCAGGTTTTTATCGTCCTCTACGATAAAAATTCGATACATACAATTCACCCATCCTTCTACCGCACAATACGATAATAGATTCGGGACGTGAGACGGTAAATAATCCCATATCCCAGCACATACATCCCGTATGCCCCCAAGCCGCATCCGATAAACAGGGCTTTGTTGGTAAGCATCAGGACTTTCAGCAATTCAATGAGAATCGGAAATGCCACCGCAGTATGAACGCCGGCGACCATCACCGGTAAGAAGAATACCATCCGAACTTGGGATTGAATGGTCTTTTTCACCTCTCCGGAACTCATACCCACTTTTTCCATAATCTGAAACCGTTTCCGGTCTTCATATCCTTCCGAAATCTGCTTGTAATAGATAATCAACACCGTAGCAAAGAGGAACACCATTCCCAAGAGGATTCCCAGAAACAGAAAGGATCCGTACATGGATTTCAATGCACCCTTCACATCCCATGCGGAATCCACCGCCGGGACAACACCACGGATGCCGTAATCCTCTGCCAGAATGGATGTAACCCGCTGACGAAAAATTCGCGTAAATTCCTCCCCCTCTCGATACGTCTGTGCCGGATTCTTAAATCCCACTCCCAGACAGTTTACCGTGCTGAAGGCGTGATTTTGATTGAGGCGTCGGGCGACGCTTTCCTCTGCCACAACGATTCCGTATCGTTTGGTATTGGACAGACTGCTTCTGTTCTCCTTTACCGGGAAGTAATTGATCCACTTCCGAACCTTCAGCTTTTGATGGTTCAAATTCAAGATCTTCATGGAATAATCTACCGAAGTTCGAAGCGAGCAAAGGGCGATTTCATTTCCCTTCAAATTCAGCTTCTCGCCGCCCATCGCCTCATACATCCGCTGCGTGATAATGCCGACGGAAATGCATCGAGTCAAATCGGTTCCTTCCGAATTCACGGGATTCCATGCCCCGTCTTTCGGAAGGACCATTCCATCCAGCGAGTGAATATCGTCGATTTCGGTTATTTTCATTCCGGTTTTTTCCGATGCGTCCTGAAGAGCTCTTCGCAGTGCCGGCACCGGCAGGGATACCACCGTATCTTCTTTTGTCACGCCCTGCTCCGATACGTACAGCGGCTTCGGATAGCGACTTTCCACCACGTCGTCCATTCCGCTGTACAGGCTCAGAGAAGTGGACACCATCACCAGAACGCAAGTGGACAGAATCGCAATGGACGCCAACCCCACCGAATTTCGTTTCATCCGGTGCAGCATTCCGGAGATTCCAATCATATGGTTTTTATTATAATAGAATTTCTCGTTTTTCTTCAATGCCTTCAGGATAAAAATACTTCCCGCTCCGAACAGCAAATATGTGCCCGAGATGACCAGAAATGCCGCAATGAAAAACAGATTCAAAGCATCCAGCGGTCTATCCGTGGTGAGGGCAATGTAGTATCCTGCCGCCAACGCAGCAATTCCCGCCAGCAGCAGGAGAATTTTCGTCTTCGGTTCCCGTTCGCCCATTTCCTTGCTGTGCAGCAATTCCGTGGTATTCATTCGGGACAGACGAATTCGATTCGCCAGATAGGTCATTATATCTACTGCGGCGAAAAACAGAACGGTACCGCCCAATGCAGCCGGAAGAATCAGACTCACCTTTGGGATGGTTTCGGTCCCCATCATCTTCGTCAGAATCAACAGACTCAGCTTATAGAACAGAATCCCGGAACCGATGCCAATGCCGATGCCCGCGGCACTGCTTATTCCGCTTTCGTAACCAAAAACCCTTGCGACGTGCTTTTTTTCCATCCCCAGTGCGTAGTACAGACCGTATTCCTGCATCCGCTGTTTCATCAGGAATTTGGCCGTGTACATCAACAGCACGACGGAAAGAATCGCCAGGATAAAGGTTCCCAGCATCATAAAGGTGGGAAGGTATTCCCCGCCGTAAATGTTCTTCATCTTGGGTTCCAGCGCCAAGGTCAGCATGATGTAGAAGCAGGCGGTCAATCCGGCTTCCGTAAGAATCCGGGGAACGTAATAACGATAATTCTTCTGCAGATTGTTTTGGGCAATTCGTCTATACAATGAAGAGAACATTACCGCTCACCTCCTCTCCGCAACATGGAGAGGGTGTCCGTAATTTTCTGATACAATTCCTGGTCGTCGCTCTTCCCCCGGTACAGCTGATGGAATACCACTCCGTCTTTGATGAACATCACTCGATCCGCATGGGCTGCCGCATTCACGGAATGAGTGACCATCAGAATGGTTTGCCCTTTCTGATTGATTCGCCGAAAAACACCCAGAAGATCCGATGTGGACTGGGAATCCAGCGCCCCCGTCGGTTCATCCGCCAGAATGAGAGACGGATGGGTAATCAATGCCCGCGCCACTGCCGCCCGCTGCTTCTGTCCGCCGGAAACCTCAAAGGGATATTTCAGCATCAGGTCCTGAATACCGATGACCGAAACCACTTCTTCGAGTTTCTCCTTCAGCGTACTCACCTCTTGTCCGTCCAGCACCAGTGGCAGGAGAATGTTATCTCTCAGATTCAATGTGTCCAGCAGATTATATTCCTGGAATACGAATCCCAAATTCTCTCGTCGGAACTTGGCCAGTTCGGCATCGGAAACGGAATTCAGCGGAATCCCATCCAGTACCACCTCTCCGCCGGTCGGCTGATCCAGTGCCGCCAGAATATTCAGCAGAGTGGTCTTGCCGGATCCGGATTCTCCCATAATTGCCACATATTCTCCCGGTTCCACCGAGAAGGTCACATCCCTCAATGCTTCCACCCGGTTTCCGCCGAATCGGCTTTGATAAGTTTTCCGTATTTTCTTCACTTCCAGAATTGACATTTCTGTATCCTCCTTTTGGTTTATCATTCATCTGTTGAATCTATGATACTTCAATGTCTTTTTCCGAAACATCGAACCTCGTGACAAAATCGCCGCTTCATGTGACATTTCCGTCACCTCGTTACCTCACAAAAACCGGGGACGGAATCTCCATCCCCGGCATTCGTAAACTATTCAATCGGAATTTCCTCCGTCACGCCGCCGCCGTGGAACACCGTCACCGTCCGGAATCCGGCTTCCTTTGCAATGGCAAGAGCTTGATCAAACCCTCGATTCAAATGGTCCACGCTGTGAGCATCGCTGGAAATGGTAATCCGTCCGCCCAGCCGACAGATTTCCTTCAGAATTTCCCGGGACGGATAGCATTCTCCATCCTCTCGCCAGCTCAGGGGCGTGGTGTTGATTTCAAAAGGCCGTCCCTGAGGCACCAGCCGCTCCAGCGCCTTCTTCCAGGCCGTCACATACCGCGGATGATGCTCGTCCACCAGCACTGTCCCGTTTCGGTTGAACTTTTTGATTAAATCAAAGTGACCGATGAAATCACAACCTGTCTGTTCCAGCACCCGGGCCACTGTATCGAAGTACGTCTCCGCATAGGCGTATGGGTCGTTTCCGAACTTCTCGATGGTCTTTCGAACCACTTCCTCGCTCTCGTCCACCGGAATGTACTCTCCCTCCCACCGGATGTAGTGCACCGATCCGATGGAATAATCCAAATCTCGGCAATCGAGATCCGAATAGAAGTCCCGTTCCACCCCCAGCAGGATTTCCATCTGCCCCTCATATTTTTCCCGAAGGGCCCGCACCTGCCGGCAGTACTCCGGAAAAGTCTCCGGCGTCATGCAATAGAAGGTGTCGAAATCCGTATAGGAATGCCCGGAAAAACCCAGCGCGGTGAATCCTTTTTTTGCCGCCGCCTCGGCCATCTCTTCCGGTGTGTTCTGCCCGTCGCAAAAATCGGTATGGGTGTGATAATTTCTTTTCCAGTCCATGGGTTACTCCGCTCTGCTCTTCTCCTGCTTTACCTTGTGATCGATTACGTGGCGGGAAGCCAGCTCCCGGCGAATGTCCTCCAGCGAAATCCCCTGCTCGATCATCATCACCATCACGTGGTACACTAGATCCGAAATCTCGTAAATGGTCTCCTTCGGGTCGTTGTCCTTCGCCGCAATAATGACCTCCGTGGACTCCTCCCCGATTTTCTTCAGGATTTTGTCCAGTCCCTTCCGGAACAGGTAGGTGGTGTAGGATCCTTCCTGAGGATTCGTCTTCCGCCCCCGAATGAGCTCCATCAGGGCATCCATGGTAAAATCAGACTTCTCCTCGCTTTGGTATACCGGGTTGAAAAAACAGGTTTCCGCCCCGGTATGGCACGCCGGGCCGTCCTTTTCCACCACTACCTTCAGGGTGTCCAGGTCGCAGTCCGCCGTGATGCTCACGATGTGCTGGTAATTGCCGCTGGTCTCCCCTTTGGTCCACAGCTCTTGGCGGGACCGGCTCCAGAAACAGGTTTTCCCCGTTTCCATGGAAATCTTCAGGCTTTCCCGATTCATGTACGCCACCATGAGAAGCCGGTGGGTTCCGGCTTCCACAATTACTGCCGGAATCAATCCTTTTTCATCAAATTTCAACTGATCAATCTCTGTCATCGTCTCTCCCCTTTGTCCCTTCGATTTCTACAGCCGAACGGAAATATCGTTTTTCTTTAGTGCTTTTTTCAAATCCGGAATCGCCACTTCTCCGAAATGGAAAATGGACGCCGCCAGACCGGCGCTTACCGTCGGAATCTCTTGGAAGAGGGTGACGAAATCCTGAATGCAGCCCGCACCGCCGGAAGCGATGACCGGTACATCCACCACTTCGCACACCGCCTTCAGCATCGGTAGGTCAAATCCCTGTTTCACGCCGTCGGTATCGATGGAGTTGAGCACCACTTCGCCGGCGCCTCTCTCCACACCTTCTCGAATCCATTCCACCGCATCCATGCCCGTGTTCTCTCGGCCGCCCTTGGCGAAAACCCGATAGGTTCCATCCACCCGAGCTGCATCCACGGACAGGACCACGCACTGGTTTCCATATTTTTCCGCCGCCTGCCGGATCAGCTCCGGATTCCGGATGGCACCGGAATTCACGCTGACCTTGTCGGCACCGCACTTCAGCACCCGGTCGAAATCCTCCAGGCTGTTGATGCCGCCGCCCACGGTGAGCGGGATAAATACCTTGGAGGCCACTTCGGTCAGCACTTCGGTGAACAGCTTCCGTCCCTCTGCGGATGCGGTGATATCGTAGAATACCATTTCGTCCGCACCGTTTTTCGTGTAGTATTCCGCCAGTTCCACCGGGGAATTTACGTCGCTGAGGCCCTGAAAATTCACGCCCTTCACGACTCTGCCATCTTTTACATCCAGGCAGGGGATGATTCTTTTCGTAATCATTCTGCCTCCTGTATTGCGCTCTTCAGATCAATCACGCCCTGATAATACGCTTTTCCGATAATCGCACCGTAGAGGCCGATGTCCTTTAAGGCCCGAATGTCCTCGATGGACGAAATTCCGCCGGAAGCGATGAAGCGCATCTTGTACTTCGCAGTCAGCTTTTCGTACATGGCCCGGTTGGTTCCCTCCAGCGCACCGTCCTTGGAAATATCGGTGCAGATGATATATTTCACGCCCTTCATCTGCATGTTCTCGCAGAAATCGTGAAGCGTGTACATGGATTTCTGGGTCCATCCCCGAATTGCCACATAGCCGTCCTTTACATCGGCACCTACCGCAATCCGATTTCCATGCAAACGCGTCGCCTCCACCACCAGGTTTTCGTTGGTAATGGCCGACGTGCCCAGGATAATCCGGGACGCTCCCATATCGATATACTTTTCAATGGTTTCCATATTTCGAATGCCGCCACCGATTTCCACCTTCAGACCGGTGGCATCGATAATCTCTTTAATCACCCCCATATTCGGTGTTCCCCCATCCCGGGCACCTTCCAAATCCACCACGTGAATCCAGCGAGCACCGGCTTCTTTAAATTTCAGCGCCGTGTTCACCGGGTTTTCATCGTAGACGGTCATCTGGTCGTAATCTCCCCGGAACAGTCGAACGGCTTTTCCTTCATAGAGATCGATGGCTGGTAAAATTTTCATTGGCATACCTCCTATAGTTCACAGAAAGCTTTCAGAATCGAAAGTCCCACCTCACTGCTTTTCTCCGGATGAAATTGGCATCCGTACACGTTATCTTTCTGAACCGCCGCGGTCATTTCCACCCCGTAATCCGTGGTGGCGATGACGTACTCCGCCGGCGTCTCCGCATAATAAGAATGCACGAAGTAGACGTAGTCCCCATTGGCGGTGTTTTTCATCAGCGGGCTGGGCTGCTTCAGCATCAGCTCGTTCCATCCGATATGAGGGATGGGCAGATCCTTTGGGATTCGTCCCTCCATGGGAACAATTTCTCCCGGAATCAATCCCAGGCCTTCGTATTCGCCGTACTCATAGCTCCGATCGAAGAGCATCTGCATTCCCAGGCAGATACCCATCAAGGGCTTTCCCTTTCCGGCTTCTTCCTGTACCACTCGGTCCAGGCCGGTGCTTCGAAGGGCTTCCCGGGCATCCCGGAACGCGCCTACGCCCGGAAGAATTAATTTATCCGCTTTCCGAATTTCCGCCGGATTTCCGGTGTAATCCGCATCGATTCCAATCGCTCTCAACGAGGATTTCAGGGAAAACAGGTTCCCTACCCCGTAATCGATAATTCTAATCATTACAGTAGTCCTTTCTTCAGAAGCTCTTTCTCCAGCTCCTCCGTGGAGGACAGTTCCTTCCGAACCGGGGCTGCCGGCTCCCGAGAAACCTGCTGGGTCATTCCCTTCGCGATGCCCTTGGAATAGGTGTCGCTGCCCAGCCCCCGGGGAACATCATCGTATTCATCCTCTATGGGAATCACATCCTCTTCCGTCTCCGTCAGTCGCCCTTTGGTGGAAGGAATTTCATTGCGGAAGCGCTCATCCACCGCCACCGCTTTTCGCAAGGTGTGGGCCAGAGATTTGAACATTCCCTCAATGATATGGTGACTGTTTGTTCCCGCCAGCTGCCGGATATGAAGGGTCACGCCGGCATTTCGAACGAACCCCATCACGAACTCCTCTGCAAGCTCCGTATCGAAGGTCCCCACCTTCTCCGTTGGAATTTCCATTCGGTAATCCAAATATGATCGGCCGGAAATATCCAGAGAGGTGAGAATCAAGGCTTCATCCATGGACAAAGTCGTATCTCCGTAGCGACAGATGCCCTGTTTATCCCCCAGCGCCTTTGCAAAGGCCAGTCCCAGGCTGATTCCGATATCTTCCACCGAATGGTGATCGTCCACGTACACATCCCCCTGACACTTCACCTTCAGGTCAAACCCGGCATGCTTCGCCAGCAGCACCAGCATATGATCCATGAATCCAATCCCCGTATCGATTTCACTCCAACCGCTGCCGTCCAGATCCAGATAAAGCTGCACCTGCGTTTCTCCCGTGGAACGGTTCACTTCGGCTTTTCTCATCTTCTATTCCTCCTGCAGAATTTCTCTCAGCTTTTCAAAGAGCACATCCATCTGCTCTTTCGTACCTATAGTAATTCTAACATAATCCTGAATCCGTTCTGTGGTGAAATGACGAACCAGAACCCCTTTCTCTTTTAATTTCCGATAAAGCTTGTCGCCATCCATTCCGGGACGACGGGCAAAAACAAAATTCGCTTTGGACGGAAGTACCTCGAAGCCCATGGACGTCAGCGTTTCTGCCGTATACTTCCGGTTTTCCTGAATGATTTCGGCGTTCTTTCGGTAATACGCCTCTTCCTCCATCGCTGCGCTTCCCAGAATCAAAGACAGGGTATTTACGCTGTACGGATTGGTAGAGTACTGAAGGGTAATCAAATCTCGAATCAGCTCCTGATTTCCGATGGCAAATCCCAATCTCCCTCCGGCAAAGCTTCGGGATTTGGAGAATGTCTGAGAGATGAGAATATTGTCGTATTTCTTGGTAAGAGGTACGGCAGACTCCGCTCCGAAATCCACGTATGCCTCATCGATCAGCACGACGTGATTCGGATTTGCTTTTACAATCTCTTCGATGACCTCTAATGACAGGGCGATTCCCGTCGGTGCGTTAGGGTTTGGAATAATGACGTTGCAGTCGTTCCGGCAGTAATCCCTGTAATCGATGGTCATGTCCTCCTGCAGGGGCACCTTTCGGAAATTCACCCCGTGAAGGTTGGCGATGACTTCGTAGAAACTGTAGGAAATATCCGGAAACAGCAGCGTGTCTTCATCGTCATTAAAGGCCATCATAGCGAAGTTCAGGATGTCGTCCGAACCGTTGGCCAGGAACACGTTCTCCGGCTCCACCCGGAACCGATCCGCCAGCATCGCCTTCAATCGGCGTCCCGTGGGATCCGGATACAGCCGAAGCCGCTCCATGTCCGCCTCTTTCAGCCTCCGGCAAACCTCCGGAGCCGGCGGAAACGGAGATTCATTGGTGTTTAGCTTAATGTACTCCATTTCCTTCGGCTGTTCCCCCGGTGTATATGATTGAAACCCTTTATACCGTTCTCTGATATATCGACTCATGGCTTACCGCTCCTTCCTGTTTTTTCTCACCAGAACGCTTCTTCCGTGAGCATCCAAGCCCTCTTCCGCCGCGAAGCGCGCCACCTTATCCGCAATCTTTGCCAGTGCATCCTCCGTGTAATAGGAATACTGCATCTTCTTGGTGAAATCGTCCACCGACAGCGGGCTGTTGAATCGCGCCGTCCCGCCGGTAGGCAGGGTGTGGTTCGGTCCCGCAAAATAATCCCCCAGCGCTTCCGGGCAGTTCTTTCCCAGGAAGACGGATCCGGCATTGCGGATTCGATCCAGATAATCAAAGGGATTGTCCACGCAGAGCTCAAAGTGCTCCGGCGCAATCTCGTTGGCGATATCGATTGCGGTTTCGATATCTTCCGTTAAAATAATTTTTCCGTTATGGTCAATGGATGCCCGGGCAATCTCCTCCCGCGGCAATACCTTTAATTGCTTTTCCAATTCCTGCGGTACCGCTTCCGCCAATTCCGGGCTGTCCGTCACCAGCACCGCGGTTGCAAAGCGGTCGTGTTCCGCCTGGGACAGCATATCCGCCGCCACCACTTCCGGAACGCAGGTTCCGTCCGCTACGATGAGAATCTCGCTGGGACCGGCAATCATATCGATGGAAACTATGCCGTAGACCTGTTTTTTTGCCTCTGCCACAAAGGCATTTCCCGGCCCTACGATTTTGTCCACCGCCGGAATGGTTTCCGTTCCGTATGCCAGCGCCGCAACGGCTTGGGCTCCGCCCACCCGAAAAATTCGATTTGCGCCGCCGATCTTTGCCGCTGCCAGCAGCACCGGGCTGATTTTTCCATCCGTGGCCGGTGTGGTGATGATGATTTCCGACACTCCGGCGATGTGCGCCGGAATGCAGTTCATCAATACCGTGGACGGATATGCCGCGGTTCCCCCCGGCACGTACAGACCGGCTCTCTCAATCGGCACCACCTTCTGTCCCATGACAATTCCCGGTTTCTCGTTCAAGATAAAGCTGTTCCTCTTCTGGCGGCTGTGAAATTCCCGAATGTTTGCCGCCGCCTCTTCCAGTATTTCAATCAGCTCCGGATCCACGGAACGGTACGCCTCGTCGATTTCCTCCGGCGTCACTTCCAGGGGTTCTCGGGAGCGATCGAATTCCAGATTGTACTGACGAAGGGCTTCGTCCCCGTCCCTCCGAACCGTATCAATAATTTCCGATACAATGTTCTCCACATTTGCCGGCATCTCCGTGCGGGCAAAAATATCTTCCGGGGCCACTTCCCCGTATTTGTAAGTTCTAATCATAGTATGCAATCTCTACCCTTCTTTCCCTGCTTCATTACTTCTCGGAAACTTCCGATGCCAGTCCTTCCAGCACCGCCTCGATTTCCCGAGTCTTGAATTTGAATGCGGACTTATTGGAAATAAACCGGGCGCTGATGTCCACGATGGTCTCCTGAATCTCCAGGTTGTTGGCCCGAAGGGTGTTCCCGGTCTCCACAATATCCACAATCACATCGGACAGCCCCAGAATCGGCGCAATCTCGATGGATCCGTTCAACTTGATGATATCGATATCTCTGCTTTTACCCCCGTAGAACTTCCGGGCGATTTCCGGAAATTTGGTGGCGACCCGAAGGGTATGCCCCGTGTCGTCCCGCCAATCCTTTGGCGCCGCGACCATCATCCGACACTTGCCGCACTTCAGGTCCAGCAGCTCGTATACGTCCGGCTTGCTTTCCAGGAGGATGTCCTTCCCCACAACTCCCACATCTGCAGCCCCGCGTTCCACGTAGATTGCCACATCCGAAGGCTTCACCCAGAAATATCGAATGCCCTTTTCTTCATTTTCAAAAATAAGCTTGCGGCTTTCCTCCAGGAGCTCCGGGCATTCAAAACCCGCATCGGCGAACATCTGATACACCTTCCGTCCCAGTCGCCCTTTGGGAAGCGCTACGTTAATCGTCTCTTTCAACCGTCTTCACCTCCCCGTTTTCAATTCGCACCAGCTCGCGATAACGGAGCTTCTTCGGAACTCGTTTTTGCACGGAGACGCTGAGTCCCCGGTCCGTGTAATCTCGAACCACCTGATTTAGCTGATTCAAATCTTCCCACGGCTGATCCAGAATCACCACATCCACATCGATGTCACGGCGAACGCGGTTCAGCTCTTCCAGGGAATCCATGGAAATGGAAAAACCGATGGCGCCGGCACTTTCCTTTCCCATCACTTCCATCAGGTTGTCGTACCGACCCCCTGCCAGAATCGGGCGAGCAATGCCCTTGATGAATCCCTGGAAAGTCACGCCGTTATAATAGCCCATGTCGTTTACCGCGGAGAAGTCGAAGCGCACGTTCTTCTCCAGCTTCTGTGCCTTCAATACGGATACCAGCACTTTCAGTTCTCCCACAGCACGACGCATGGTGTTGTTCACCGCCAGCTGATCCAGCTCGCCCACCACTTCGTCAATGGGACCGTAGGTGGTAATCAGCTTTCGAAGACGCCGAATCATTTTCTCCGGAACGCCCTGTTTCCGGCAGATTTCCGCTGCGCCGTGGAAGTTTTTCTCTCCGATGCACTGCAGCACCTTTCGTTCCGCCTCCTTGGGCAGATTCAGCAGAGAAGCCAGTGCCCGAACGATTCCCATATGGGAAAGATCCATCACGTAATTCTCATCGATCAGTGCCAGACTTCGCACCGCCAAAAGAATCACCTCGCACACATCGTAGGATCCGATGTCCCCGATGCATTCGATGCCGGTCTGGGTGATTTCCCGGAAATCCCCATATTCTCCGGAAAGTCGATAGACCTCATCATCGTAGCAGAATTTCTGCACCTCTCCCGGCAAGGGTTCCGCCATCTTGGCGATGGACAACGTCACGTCCGGCTTCAACGCCATCAGCTTTCCCCGGGCATCCGTAAAGGTGAGAATTCCATCCTCCCCCAGAAAATCCTTATTCTCAGCGTACAGCTCGTACTCTTCGAACTTTCCGGTCTTAAAGCGCCGGTATCCGTAGTTCCCGAAAAGCTCCCGAAGCCGATACACTGCCTTCTCGTCATTCCTCAAAATTCTGTCGTAATCAATCATCCTCTTCCTTTAGCCTTTCCAATACCGCTTTGTATCCGCCGGGTCCGTACATCAAGCATTTGTTCACCCGCCCGATGGTCGCCGAACTGCTTCCCGTTTCCTTGCTGATTTCGTTGAACACCATGCCCTCCGACAGCAGCTTCGCCACCTCCAGCCGACGGCAAATATCCTGAATCTCCTTAATCGTACAGATATCCTCGAAGAATTCCTTCACTTCCTCTTCATTCTGAAGAGATAACACGGCCCGAACAAAATTATCGTAATACTTCTTTTCCTTTTCGTTCATTCCAACCATCCCCTCCTCTTCGGTTGTGTTCATGCTTTAGCACGCTAACATTGTAACACGCAGCTTTTTGTAAGTCAATTTTCTTGGTTAGTTTTTATAAAAAAACATAAAAAAATTGTGCTAAAAATATTAATTCTTAGCACAATTTCGTTATTCTTTCGTTTCCGGCAAGGCCTACTGTTCCGAGCCTTCTTCCAGATATTTCCGGCGAAGGGTTCCCGGCTGCACGCGAACCAATTCTCCGTACGGTTCCAGCAAATCATCCAAATCGTATTCGTCAAATCCGATCAGCGCATATATTCCGTTGATGGAATGCTGCCGAACCTCTTTCGGGGTCTTCACTTCCAGCATGCCCTTCCCCTTGAAATACAGGCAATTGACTTCATCGTCCCGAATGATTTCCTTGAGATCCTTATCCTTAATATAATAGGTAATCATCATCATTCCCTGCTGATAGATGTAGTACAGGCCCTTTGGCGCCGCCTCAATTCGGGCAGAATGAATCGCACCGAAGGGCTTCTCGTACACTTTCTTCCCCAAGCGGTTCACCAGAAGGGTTACCAAACCGGTTACCCAGATGGATGCGTGCAGCGGCAGCATCTCCTTGGCAGTGCTTCCTCCTTGAGTAAAGAGATAGGCCTTGTAAATGCCAAAACACCCGAGTCCGAATACCAGGAACGTCAGGAGGCGGTACAGCTTATACTTCGGATGCGCCGCATACCATTCGTTCTTCCTCCGGTTCAGCAGATTTAAATCTCCCAGATACTTATCGTTATTTCGATCTACGTATAATTCTTTCTTGTTCTGTTCGCTCATTGATTCCTCGTTATTCTTCCACTCCGGTCATCTGCAAGAGATTGACCCACTGATCGTATTCCTCGCCGGTGTACATTTCCAAATCGATTCCCGCTTCCCGCAGAGTGCTGTTCTCCCGGTGAGCCTTCTTCGCAATCTGCGCCGCCTTCTCATATCCGATATGCGTATTCAATGCGGTTGCCACCATCAGCGACTTCTCCGCATTTTCCGTCATCTTTTCTTCGTTTACCTCGATGCCCCGAACGCAGTTCTTTTCCAAAGAAGTGAGGGACTCTGCCAGCAGATTAACCGATTCCAGGAACGCCTCTGCCATTACCGGCATGTACACGTTCAATTCAAAATTTCCCTGAGATGCGGCCACGCCGACTACGGTATCATTGCCCATCACGCGCACCGCTACCATGGTGGCGGATTCTGTCTGAGTCGGGTTCACCTTCCCCGGCATGATGGAACTACCCGGCTCGTTGGATGGAATGGTAATCTCACCCATTCCGCATCTCGGGCCGCTGGCCAGCCAGCGAATGTCATTGGCCATCTTCATCAAATCGGCCGCCAATCCCTTCAGTGCGCCGTGAGCCGCCACGTAAGCATCCTTCGAAGACAGGGCATGGAATTTATTCGGTGCGGTGACGAAATCTTTTCCCGTCAAACGGTTCAGGTTCACCACGGCCTGCTCCGCGAATCCCTTCGGCGCATTCAGGCCGGTGCCCACTGCCGTACCTCCCAGCGCGATTTCCTTCAGGGATGGCAAGGTTCTCTTTACGTTTTCCAGACTGTGCTCCATCATGGATTTCCAGCCGCTGACCTCCTGACCGAATGTAAGCGGAACTGCATCCTGAAGATGGGTTCTTCCGGTCTTGATGGTCTTCATGTATTTCTTTTCCAGTTGATCCAGGGTCTGAATCATGCAGTTCACCGCCGGAATCAACTTCTCCTCAATGGCGAACACCGATGCAATGCTCATGGCCGTCGGAAAGGTATCGTTGGAGCTCTGGGATTTGTTCACATCATCGTTGGGATGGAGCACCCGACTTCCTGCCAGATCCGCTGCACGGCCGGCAATGACCTCGTTCACGTTCATATTGGTCTGGGTACCGCTTCCGGTCTGATAGACCACCAACGGAAAATGATCGTCCAGTTTACCCTGGAGAATTTCATCGCACACGATAAAAATGTAGGACGCCTTCTCCGGCGGCAGCACCTTCAAGTCCATGTTGGCGCAAGCCGCTGCATTCTTCAGATAGGCAAATGCGTGAATGATTTCCACCGGCATCTTTCCGCCCACCTTGAAGTTCTGAAAACTCCGCTGCGTCTGTGCACCCCAGTACCGATCTGCCGGCACCTTCATTTCTCCCATCGTATCCTTTTCGATTCTGTATTCCATCTTTCCTTGCCTTTCCCTCTGAGGATTCTATCAACAATTAACGGTGAATCGGACGGCACACGCCGGAAGCAACCGCTTCCGCCGATACGGCATCCGCAATGGCATCTGCCACCCGCTCGTCAAACGCATCCGGAAGTACGTAGTCCGCATTTAGCTCTTCGTCGGTGATTACCGATGCCAGTGCCTCGGCTGCCCGAATCTTCATTTCCTGAGTTACCTTGGTAGCGCCTACTCGCAGCAGCCCCTTAAAGAATCCCGGGAACACCAATACGTTGTTCACCTGGTTCGGGAAATCGGAACGACCGGTTCCCACAACCACAGCGCCGGCTTCCTTTGCCACGTCCGGCATGATTTCCGGCACCGGATTTGCCATGGCGAAGATAATCGGATCCCGGTCCATGGAGCGAACCATTTCCGGTGTCACCGTATTCGCCTGGGATACGCCCACGAATACGTCCGCATTGTGAATGGCATCTTTCAATGTTCCGCTCTGGTGAATCGGATTGGTGCGATGAGCAATTTCTTCTTTTACCGCATTGTTTCTCGGATTTCCTTCCATGACGATACCCTTGCTGTCGCAGAGGATGACGCTTCCCAGATGAAGGTCCAGAATCAGCTCCGTAATGGCGATTCCTGCCGCACCGGCGCCGTTCACCACGATCTTCAGATCTCCCCGTTTCTTTCCTACCACCTTCAGGGCATTCAGAATTGCCGCACAGGTGATGATGGCGGTTCCGTGCTGATCGTCGTGGAAGATCGGAATATCACACTTCTCCACCAGCTTCCGCTCGATTTCAAAGCATCTCGGTGCGCCGATGTCCTCCAGATTGATGCCGCCAAAACTCTTGGAAATCCGATAGACGGTCTCCACGATTTCGTCCACATCTTTGGTATCCACGCACAGCGGGATGGCATTCACGTTTCCGAAACGCTTGAACAGCGCACATTTTCCTTCCATTACCGGCATTGCGGCGCTGGGACCGATATCCCCCAGTCCCAGAACGGCGGTACCGTCGGTGATTACCGCTACCAGATTACCCTTTCCGGTGTATTCATAGGCCAGGTCTTCGTCTTTCCGGATTTCCAGGCAAGGCTCCGCAACCCCCGGTGTGTAAGCAATCGCCAGATCCTCATCGTTCTCAATCGGCGCTCTCAGCGTGATATCCAGCTTTCCTCTCCACTCACTATGCTTCTGCAGTGCCACTGTTCTGTTGTCCATGTTCCTTTTTCCTCCTGTCCCGGGTTCCAATCAATAATTCAAAAAAAACGAATAGACGCGACCGCGTCGCTTTTCGTTTACCATATATAGAAAATCCATCCCCTCGGCACTTGACCTGGTCTTTGACCCCACACTTGCCTTGACCCGAGTTTCCCGGAGGACTTACTTCTAAACTACGCCATGATCACCGCCGCTTCCTGCTGACGGCTTACGTGGATCCCTTTGCCCGCAGCTGGCTTGGACTTTCAACCACAAACATACCGTGGAGATGAATTTCTATGCAACATTATGTTTTGTAGTATACCATATTATGAAGGCTTATATCAACACTCTCCGTAATAGTGAGCAAATTTCAGCGGTCCAAAATGATATACCTCCCACGTTTCCAGCATTCCCTGGGTCGCCTTCTCAACCGGCACGTTTTCGGTAATAACATATAAATCTTTGCCCGCACTTCTGTCGTCGGTCTTTTTGTACTTCATCGTGACTGCACTCTTCGGTGAATATGTGAATACCGCAAGACGCAGCATGATATCGGTGGAGCACATCGCAAGCAAAATCGCCAGTACGACAATCGCCGCCACAGCTCTTGTCTTTTTTCTTTTCTTCATATTTTCACCTCCGTCAATACTAAGACTTTTTTCTGTGTTTTTATTTTAAAACAACAGCACTACTTCGTCAATCAATATTTATTTCTCCTATATATTGATTTTACCTTTTAACTATAATAAAATAGCTTTAACATAGGGAGGATATTATGATACACGAACGAAACAATTTTAAAATGGGAACAGTCGAAATGCTGGTCCTGTCCCTATTATCACAGAAAGACCTATATGGCTATGAAATCAGCTTGCTGCTCAAAGATTTATCGGAAGGATCATACGTTGTGCCGGAAGGAAGTCTTTATCCGGTTTTGTACAAATTAGAAGATAAAAAGCTTATCACTTCGCATGCTATTCAAACCGGAAAACGTCGTGTACGTAAATATTATCATATTGAAGCTACCGGGCTAGAGAGACTTGACCAACTTTTGTCTGATTACCGCGTAATTGCTGATAGCATCGAATCGATATTGTCGGCAAAACTATCCGATGATAAGGAGAATTAGGAATGAATAACAACACAGAAGTAAAAAAGTACATAAAACAAATACGTGCTCTTCTTCCTGCTTTCAACAAATCTGAAAGAATATTTTTATCAACACTATCTGATCGAATATATGATTACCTAGATGATAATCCGGGTGCTAAGATGAAGGATATCGAAAATCAATTTGGTACCCCTCTGGAAATATCCCAAAGCTATATTTCTTCCCTGGATACGGAAGAGTTGTTTAAGCGAATCTCTGCAAGACAACTTTTGCGTCGTCTTTTTATCATTATCTCAATATCTTTTATCCTAGGACTCGGTTTTTTTAGTGCTTGCACATATAAGGCCTATCTCCATTATAAGAATACCATTATTACTGAAATTACAACTGAAACTACTATCGAAGAATAAGAGAACTAACACAAAAGCTCAAGGAAGGAGTTAAACTTCATGAAACGAATCTTGGTCATTACCACACTGTGTATTCTTTTTTGCTGCACTTCACTCACCGCCTTTGCAGATTCCTCCGATTTTAAAGTGCAAACGGAATATCTAGGGGATGGTAGTTATTACGAAACTGTACTAATCCAAAATAATAACTCAATTATTACTGACACAATATCAACATTATCTAATTCAAAAACTACAGCAGGCTCCAAAACAACATACTATAAAAACTCTTCCGGAAAGGTTATATGGTATGTCAAGGTGTCCGGAACATTCACATATGGCGGTGGGACTTCAAAATGTACCAAAGCATCAGTGACTGCAGAATCAAAAGATAGTGGTTGGAAAATATCTAATAAATCATCTTGGAAAAAAAGCAATAAAGCTTTTGCTAAAGCAACAGGTACACATTATTTCAATGGAATACCAAAAGAATCTTTTTCACGCACCGTAACAATCGCTTGCAGTGCGAAGGGAAAAATTTCTTAACCTTTAGACGCTTCACGAGAGTGTGAGAACAGCCAAAAGAACCGGCACAACCCTACAATCGGGTAAACGCCGGTTCTTTTTCTGCTATCTTCATCCTAATTCGCTCGGACCTATTCACTTTTCACCACATCTGCGCCTGCCGCAAAGGTCAGCACGTACACCTGCCGTGCTCCGCCGGCCAGCAGCACTTCCGCCGCCCCGTCCACCGTCGCGCCGGTGGTATAGATATCATCGATGAGAAGCACGTCTCGATTCCGAATGGCCTCTGCATTCCGCAGAGTCATTACGCCGGAAAGAATCTGCCGCCGTTCCTCCGGAGTCATTCCCCGAAGCGGCGCTGTGTTCCGACTGCGCAGCAGCACATCCGGGCAAAAAGGCATATCCTCCAGCCGGGCGAAGTGCTTTCCGATTACGCTCGCCTGGTTATATCCCCGAATCCGCTCCTTCTCCGGATGCATGGGCACGGGCAAAATCAAATCGTACATCAGTCCGGTTTCCCGGCGAAGGGCCTCCATCCGGTCGTGCATCACCGTACCAACAGTGCGGCCGATATCCGTCCGCCCATGATATTTCAGCGCAAAAACAATGGACCGGGGAAGCTGCCCGTACTCGCAGCAGGTGAACCCCATATCGAAGATATGAGCATGTTCCCGGCAACTGAAACAGATGTCTCCCGGATTGTTCTCTGATAAGATTTTTCCGCATTTCCGGCAGGTCCTCCCCGTCGCCCAGCGAATCTCCCGTCGGCATTCGTTGCACAAGCGATAGGGCCGGGTGCTGTCAATCACCTTGCCGCAGCAGATGCAGTACAGAGCGTCCGGGTAGACCAAATCCAATACTTGTTCTTTCAGCATTCGAAAATTCATAAACATCCTTTCCGAATGCATCTGGGTAAAAATATATTTTTTCCGGCCGCCGCTTTCCGATGCAGCTAGCCGATGGTATTTCCGAAGTCGATCTGGCGAAGGCGATATTCCAGTCCGGTATATCGCTCATCGATTCGGTTGTTGTCCACCATGGCGTGCATCCGATCCTCGGAGCCCACCACCACTACCAGGTTTTTGCCTCGGGTCACGGCGGTGTACAGCAGGTTCCGGGTCATGAGCATCGGCGGGAACCAGGTCATGGGTATCACCACCGCCGGGAATTCGCTTCCCTGGCTCTTGTGCACCGTGATGGCATAGGCCAGCTCTAACTCCATCAGGTCTTCGTTCTCGTACACCACCACTCGATCATCGTAGCGAACGGAAACCCGTCCGGATTCCGGATTGATGCCCTCAATTCGGCCCATATCGCCGTTAAAGACGCCCTTTCCCTTCTCGGTCTCACCGTCTCGCTTCCACTCCATCATGTAGTTGTTCCGGAGCTGCATCACCTTATCCCCTTCCCGGAAAATCCGGCTTCCGGATTTCTTTTCCCTCTTCTCTTCGGACGGCGGATTCAACACGCCCTGGAGAACCTCGTTCAGATGAATGGTTCCCAGCAAGCCTTTTTTGGTAGGGGTCAGCACCTGGATGTCGTAGCCGCTGTGAATAAAATCATAATAATTCTGCAAACGCCCCCGAAAGAGATCCTCCACGGTATTCAGGATATCCTCTTCCCGCGATCGTCTCATTACGAAGAAATCCTTGTTGCTCTCATTGGCATACGGATACTCGCCCCGCTGAATCATATGGGCATTCACCACGATTAAGCTCTCGCCCGCCTGGCGGAAAATCTCGTGAAGCCGCACCGCAGGAATGTATTCGCTGCGCAGCATATCTCGGAGCACGTTGCCTGCGCCCACCGAAGGCAGCTGATCCGCATCGCCCACGATAATCAGGCGCGTTCCCGGCTTGACAGCCTTCAGCAATCCTTCCATCAGCATCAAATCCACCATGGAGGCTTCGTCGATGATTACCGCCTTTTCTTCCAGAGGGTTCTCCTCATTGCGACCGAAATTCATCTCGTGCTCATCCTCCGAATAGACGTATTCCAGCATTCGGTGAATGGTCATGGCCTCCACGCCGGAGGTCTCCGTAATTCGCTTTGCCGCCCGACCGGTAGGCGCAGCCAGCGCCACTTTGATATCCAACTGTTCCAGTATGTAGACAATGGTATTGATAATCGTGGTTTTTCCCGTTCCCGGACCGCCGGTGATAATGCAGACATTTTCCGTCAGCGCCTGACGGACCGCGCCCCGCTGCTCTTCGGAAAGGTGAATTCCGCCGGATCTGTTTTTTTCCGCGTCCTGAATCAGATTGTCCAGGTCTGCCGGCAGGGGGTCGATGTGCGCCTCTTTAATCTGAGCCAGATGCCACGCCACGCTCTGCTCCGCCAGATAATACCCATAAAGGTACACCACCGGCGTCTCCTCAATCGTATCCGTCTGAAGCTTCCCCTGGAAAATCATCTGGACCAGGCATTCCTCCACCTGTTCCGACCCCACGTCCAGAAGCTTCACCGTGGATTCCAGCAGCTGTTCCTTGGGCATGTAGGTGCTTCCGCTCTGAGCAAAATTTTCCAGCACATAGGCCACGCCGCTCTCCAGCCGGAATTCGCTGTCTTCCTCAAACCCCAACTTCATGGCAATCTCATCGGCCTTCCGAAAGCTGATGCCGTAAATATCCTCCACCAAGCAGTACGGATTGTCTTTCACCACTTCCAGGGATTCGCCGCCGTACAGCTTATAGATGCGAACCGCCTGAGCCATGGTAATTCCCAGTTCTCTCAGGGAAAAAGAAATTTTCGTAAATTCAATAGTCTCGCCGAAGGATTCCGTGATCACCTTCAGGGATTTCGGTCCGATCCCCCGAATTGCCAGCAGCTTCTCCGGATTCTGCTCCAGCACATCCAAGGTGGATTTCCCGAAGCGATCCACAATCAAATTGGCCATCTTCGGACCAATGCCCTTCACGTTTCCCGCCGCCAGAAAAGCGCGGATTCCATCGGCGTCGTCCGGAATCACCTCTTCGTAGGATTCCGCATTGAACTGCTCGCCGTATTTTCGGTGCATTTTAAATTCCCCAACGATACGGTATTTCACGCCGGGATTCGGATCATGAAAACTTCCGGTCACCGTAAACTGTTCGTCTTCCGTTTCAAAGACGCCCACCGTGTATCCATTTTCTTTATTATGAAAAATTACCCGCTCCAGTTTCCCGATTTTTTCCATGACTCTCCACTTCTGTTATGTCTATTTTTCTCTCACCCTAAAATTTCCGTCGGTACAGTTTCCGATTATCCAGAGTCCATACCCGTTCGCCGAATTCTCCCGGCTCTACCTTGGATAAGCTCTCTTCCATATCGAACATCTTTGCATCCACAATATCCAAGTAGTGGAGCATTTCCGCTTCCGGAAAAAGAGGCTTTCTCGGGCTGCCGAATTCCGGCTCGTAGTGGTGGCTGAGAATCATATGCTCCAGAAGAATGGTCTTCTCCGTTCCGATTCCCAGTTTCCGGCACCGATCGTGAATCAGTGTCACGCCCTGCACCAAGTGCCCCAGCATCTGACCTTCAAAGGAATACCCCGGCGACACACCATGGGTATCCGACAGAATCTCATTCAATTTCTCGATATCGTGGAGCACTACTCCCGCCAAAAGCAGATCCTTGGAGAGGTTGGTATACACTGTACAAGCTTGCTCTCCCATCATCATCATCCGCTTCACGTGGTACAACAGTCCGCCGTATTCCGCATGGTGATTGCTCATGGCCGCCGGGTAGTACATCAGCTTCTCCCGGTTCTCTTCGTAGATTGTCAGGCAGAGCTGCTTCAGCTCCTCATCCTGAAATTCCCGAATCTTTCCTACAATATAGTTATACATGCTTTCCGAATCTTCCGGCGCCGACTTGTAGAAATCGGCAGGCACCAGACCGTCGTCCCGGTTGGCGTGGCGAATCCGGGTAACGCGCAGCTGCTTCGTTCCCTTCCACTCCGTCACTCCGGCTTTCACCTTGATGATATCGCCCACCTGGATTCGATTAATGCCATCCAGCTCTTCATCGGAAATATCCCATTTCTTCGCCGAAATCTCTCCGGTGCAGTCCGCCAATGTCATGTCCAGATATTTTTTCCGATTGGATCCCACCCGAATGGCAATGGTCTTCACCATGAAAAAATCCATAAATTCCATATCCGCCTTCAATTGAAGAACATAATTCTGCTTCATTCGCTTCTCCTTTACACTTCATACATTCGTTTATTATACATTATCCCGGAATCCCCTTCAAGAAACTATGGCATAGCGAGTTTTATTTTTACCCGGGATGTGCTATGATGAAATGTATTGTAAGGAGGTAGCTTTATGGAATTTGATGCAAAGAAAGCAACGCAAGCCACGATTCAGTGGATCCGCGACTGGTTTCGGACGAACGGTCCCGACTGCAACGCAATTATCGGAATCAGCGGTGGAAAAGACAGTTCCATCACCGCCGCCCTGCTGGTGGAAGCGCTGGGCAAAGATCGGGTCATCGGCGTGTTGATGCCGAACACCTCCCAGTCAGACATTGACATGGCGCAGCTTCTGGTAGACCATCTTGGAATCCGCCATTACACCGTAAATATCGGCAGCTGCTACGACGCACTCATGGAGGAAATTCGGAATTCCATCGGTGAAGTGAGCCGGGACAGCGAGATTAATCTCCCGCCGAGACTTCGGATGTCCACCCTTTACGCCATCGGACAATCCATGAACGGCCGGGTTGCCAACACTTGCAACCTTTCCGAGGACTGGGTGGGATATTCCACGCGTTACGGGGATGCAGCCGGCGATTTCAGTCCAATTTCCAGTTTCACCACCGCCGAGATTCGGGCCATGGGCCGCGAACTGGGCGTTCCGGAAGTGCTCATCGAGAAGGTTCCGTCCGACGGACTCAGCGGCAAGACCGACGAGGACAAACTGGGATTCACCTATGAGGTATTGGATCGATACATCCGCACCGGCGAGATCGACGATCCGAAGACCAAGGAACGCATCGACACCCTGCACGAGCGAAATCTCTTTAAGCTGAGATATATGGACAGCTTCGTATATGAAGGTTAATAGATTGCGGTAAAAATAAATCGGAGGCGGCACGGGTTACGGTGCATCCTCCGATTTTTATTTTGGGGTCCTCACTTTTCCGATTCTTCTTCGCTCCGCCGGCTCAATCCCAGGTCATTTCCCAGGCTGTGGGCGTACCCGATGGATTTGGTTCCGTATTTCTTTCGAATCGCATCCATAGTGCGTTCAATCTTCTCTTCCTGCACCGAATTCGAATTCACCGAATTTGAATTGTTCTTCGGCTCCGGCGAAAACATCTCCGCCATGTCGAAAATCGACACTTGCTCCGGGGCATCTTCCTTTGCCAAATAAATTGCGGTCACCGTCAGAAGCCGGATTTCCCGGTCCATGAACCCCGCTTCCTGAATCAGCTTCAGAGCAATTCGGCGAATGGTCTGCGCCGTGACGAAAGACCGCTCCACCCGCCGCTGCCGGGAGATTCGCCGAAACTCCGGCGTGGTAATTTCCACTTTCACCCCGTACGCCTTCATCTCATACAGTCGAAGGCGCGTGCTCACCCAATCGGCAAGCTCCGTTACCGCCAAAGACACATCATCCTCGCCTCGAATATTACGCCGAAAGGTCACTCCGTGACCCACAGATTTCACATCATCCCAATCGCCCCAGCGACGAACCGGCGATGTATCCTCGCCGTTGGCCGAACGGTGAAGATCCTCTCCGTGCACGCCGAAACTTCGCTTCAGAAAACCCACATCCGCCCGGGCCAGCTCTCCAATGGTGTAGATATGAAGCTTCTTCAACTTCTCTGCGGTGGCTCTTCCCACATAGAAAAAATTACCTACCGGCTGTGGCCACAGAATCTCCCGGTAGTTCTCCCGTGAAATCACCGTGGTGGCATCCGGCTTTCGGTATTCCGATCCCATCTTCGCAAAAATCTTGTTATAGGACACGCCCACCGAGAGGGTGAGGCCGTACGTCTCCCGAACCCGGTTCCGAATCTGATCCGCAATCTCCTCTGCCGGTCCGAACAGCCGCTCGCTGCCGGTGACGTCCAGCCAGGATTCGTCGATGCTGTAAGGTTCCACCAGATCCGTATAAGACCGATAGATCTCATTGATTTTCTTGCTGTAAAAAGAATACTTCTCGTGGTGCGGCGGCAGAAAGGTCAGCTCCGGGCATTTCCGCAGCGCCTGCTGAATCGTCTCCGCCGTGGTGACGCCGAATTTTTTGGCCGCCTCATTTTTGGCCAGCACAATACCGTGACGATTCTCCGGATTTCCCGCTACCGCCACCGGTACGTCCCGCAGCTCCGGATGTTCCAGAAGCTCTACGGAAGCGTAGAAACTATTCATATCGCAGTGGAGAATCTTTCGGTCCATTGTGCTCTACCGGTTTTGAATCCGATGGGCCGCATTCAGAATCGGGTCGATATATTTTCGGTCCACCAGGTCCACCCCTTCTTCGATATTTCGAATCATCTTCATGGCAGCGCCGCCATCCTCTGCCGTCTGTCCGGACTTCAACACTTTCTTGGCAACCGCCATCAGCATCCGATCCAAGCCCTTTACCTGCGCCGGATCGTACCGTCCCGGGCAGAAAAACAGCTGCATCCGGTCCATATTCTCCCGACCGTCGAAATTGATTTCACAGATCTGAAGGTAATTCTGTGGATTGTATTCCGAAACCCCGGTCACGAATAGAATCGTGTGATCCTTCGAGCCTTCCAAATAGGGCTCAATCTTATCGAAATCCACGATGCCGCTGCCCCGCAGCCAGGAACCGTAGATGATCAAATCGTATTCCGGAATGGTCTCTTTATCGAAATCCTTCAATGCCGCACATTCGCATTCCAAGGACTGTGCAATCCATTCCGCATACTGCTGAGTCGCTCCCCGCTTGGAGGTATATAGTACAATTGCTTTTTTGTTCATTCTCGTATTCTCCTATCGGATGTCACCTACCGGCTGAGTACATCCACGCATTCGTACAGGTGACGGTCGAACTCCTGAGTTTCCGCCAACGCTTCTTTCAAATTAAAGCCCAGCACTTTTCCGTCCACCAGACCGATGGCCTTATTCGTCAATCCCGCATCCAGAAGCTCGATGGCCTTGTCTCCGCAGCGGGTGGCCAGCATCCGATCCTGAAGGGTCGGCGATCCGCCTCGCTGGAGATACGACAGCACCACCAGACGGACGGAACGCCCCGTACGTTCGGAAATTTCTTTTACCAGCTCCTGCGAATCCATCGGATATCCCTCTGCCTTGATGATAATGCTGTGCTGCTTCCCCTGATTGCAGCCTTCAATGATCTTCCGGCAGACGGAATTCACATCCCGATCCACCTCCGGAAGGAGCACCGCTTCCGCACCGCCGGCGATTCCGGCATACAGTGCGATATCGCCGCAGTGACGGCCCATAACCTCCACCACGGTGGTTCGTTCGTGGGACGAAGAAGTGTCCCGAATTCGGGTAATCGCATCCAGCACCGTGTTCACCGCGGTGTCAAAGCCGATGGTGCTTTCCGTATATCCCAGATCGTTGTCGATGGTTCCCGGAATGCACATCACGTTCACGCCCAGACGTGACAGCTCCAAGGCGCCGGCAAAAGAACCGTTTCCGCCAATCACAACGATGGCGTCCAGCCCAAAGGTTTCAATGGTGGTCACGGCTTTCCGACGTCCCGCCTCCGTCATAAAACGCTCACTGCGGGCGGTTTTCAGCATGGTGCCGCCCCGCTGAAGGATGTCCCCCACCGCACGGCGGTCCAGCTCTTCCAGTTCGCCGTCAATCAGGCCCTCATACCCTCGATAGATTCCGTAGACCTTCATTCCGCGGGCGATGCCGAAACGCACCACCGCCCGAACCGCTGCATTCATTCCCGGTGAATCTCCGCCGCTGGTCAATACTCCAATTTTCATCATCTTTTGTCCCCTTTCGTTTTTTAACCCTTTACATTATCGTTTCCCAGCAGATCCTTCAGACGGCGCTCCAGCTTCTCGCTAAAATCCACCCGATACTGACTGCTGGTTTTCACATTCCTTCCTCCCGGAAGGAATACCATTACGTCTCTATTCCCCGGATATTCTTTCAGAACGCCCATGATTTCTTCCAGCACCAGATTTCGGCTTCCCAGCCGTTCCACATATTCCGGCGGAACCCGCAGCTTCACCAGGTTGGCGATATCCTCCGTCGGTCGCCCCGCCGAATTCTGTCTCCCCGCCGGATTCGGTCTGCCGGACCGGAAATTTCCCCGCCGGCGGAACTCCTGAATTTGATGGATATCCGCCAGGTTGTCCACCAGAACCTCCGGTGCGGAATCCTCTTTAATGGACAGCTTGCCGGAAATCGCCACAATCTGATCGGTCTGCACCAGATGTCGGAATTTTTCGTAGGCGGACGGAAAAATAATTCCATCCATAATGCCGCTGAAATCCTCGAACTGAATTCTGGCCATCTCCTGGGCTTTCCGCGTAATCATGGTTTTCACCGATACCAACATTCCCGCCATTACCACTCGGTCCCCGTCCCGATACCGTCCGTAGGCGGACTCCATGCCCGGCATGTTCTCGGACATGCCATCCGTATCCATCGAAGACACTTCCAGAATCTCCGACACGGAAGCGGTGGTGTTCGTCTCGATCAGCTCTCGGTAATCATCCAACGGATGGCCGGAAAGGTAGACCCCCAGCATTTCTTTTTCCATGGACAACAGCTGGTCCTTCTCGAAATTGGCGATTTTCGGCAGCTCCGGCGTAGTGCGAACCTCCTCGATTAAGCTTTCGTCCAGCTGGAAAAAAGAAATCTGGTTCTGCCCGGAATTCCGAGCCCGCTTCTGCGCCCGAGAAACCGCATCGTCGCACACCGCAATCATCACCGCCCGGTTCGGATTGATTTCATCCAAGGCACCGGCTTTAATCAGGGATTCTACGGCTTTCCGATTCAGCTCCTTGGCATCCAGACCGTCTACGAAATCGTAAATATCCGTCGGCTCCGGATTGTCCTTTCGAGCATCGATAATCGCCCCTACGATTCCCGTGCCCACGTTCTTTATTCCTGCCAGGCCGTACCGAATCCGATCTCCTTCCACGGAGAATTTCTCTTCGCTTCGGAGAACCGATGGCGGAAGCACCTCAATTCCCATTTCGCTGCAGTTTCGAATGTATGCGGAAATGTGTCCCGGCTGTCCCATCACGCTGGACATCAGCGCCGCCATAAATTCCTTCGGATAGTGGCATTTCAGATATGCCGTCTCGTAAGAAACCACGGCATATGCCGCCGCATGGGATTTGTTGAAGGCGTACTGGGCGAAGCTGACCATATCTTCGAAGATGGTTTCCGCCGCCTCCTTGGAAATTCCGTTGGCCACACAGCCGGCAATCTCCACGGAACCGTCCTCCGCCTTCTTTCCGTTGATAAAGTATTCCTTCTCTTCCAGCATCACCGCCATTTTCTTTTTGCTCATGGCACGGCGCACCAGGTCCGACCGCCCGTAGGAGTACCCGCCCAGGTCCCGCACAATCTGCATTACCTGTTCCTGATACACCAGACAGCCGTAGGTAACCCCCAGAATCGGCTCCAAATGCGGATCCACATACTGAATCTTCTCCGGATGTTTCTTATTCTCAATGTATTTCGGGATGGAATCCATCGGACCCGGCCGATACAGGGAGATTCCCGCGACGATATCTTCAAAGCAGGTGGGCTTCAGGTTCTTCATAAAATCCGTCATGCCGCCGCTCTCCAACTGGAAAACCCCCTCCGTATTGCCTTCTGCAATCATCTCGTAGGTGGCCGCATCGTTGTAATCCATCGTGGAAAAATCAATTTCGATTCCCTGATTCTCCCGAATCAAGTCCAAGGCATTTCGAAGCAGCGTAAGATTTCGCAGCCCCAAAAAGTCCATTTTTAACAATCCCAGTTCCTCAATCGTGGTCATGTTGAACTGCGTCGCCGGTCCCTTATCCGAGGAATACAGCGGAACGTATTCATCCAGTGGAAGCTTACTGATTACCACGCCCGCCGCATGGGTGGACGCATGTCTCGGCAGACCTTCCACCGCCATGGACATGTCCAAGATATCCCGAACCAAAGGCTCCGTATCGTACCTCTCCCGAAGGCTGTGGTTGATTTCCAACGCCTTGGAGATGGTCATTCCCAGCTCATTCGGAATGGCCTTGGCGATGGCATCTCCATCGGCATAGGAAGCGTCCAGCACCCTGGCCACGTCCCGCACCGCCGCTTTTGCTTTTAGCGTACCGAAGGTGATAATCTGTGAAACCTTATCCTTCCCGTACTTTCGCACCACATAATCGATGACGTCCTGACGGTGTTCAATACAGAAATCCACGTCAATATCCGGCATGCTCACCCGCTCCGGGTTCAGGAACCGCTCAAAAATCAAATTATATTTAATCGGATCGATTTCCGTGATGTGCAAAGTATACGCCACGATACTTCCGGCGGCGGATCCTCTTCCCGGACCCACGGCAATGTCGTGAGTCTTTGCGTAGTGAATGAAATCCCACACAATCAGGAAGTACTCCACATACCCCATGGTCTCGATGACATTCAGCTCACTCTCCAGACGGATCCGGTAGCTGTTGTCCTCCTCCATGGCCGCATCGCCGTATCGCTCCCGCAGCCCTTCGTAACAGAGCTTTCTCAGGTACCGATCGTTGGTCAAACCCTCCGGTGGAACAAATTCCGGCAGGTGATATTCCCCAAAAGTAAATTCCACCTTGCACCGGTCCGCGATCTCCTGGGTGACTTCCAGGTATTCCGGGTGTCCCGGAAAAAGCTCCTGCATTTCCGCTTCGGATTTCAGATAGAATTCGTCGTTTTCGAATTTCATCCGGTTCGCGTCGTTCACCTTCGAACCGGTTTGAATGCACATCAGCACATCCTGTGCCTTCGCATCTTCTTTTCTTATATAGTGGGCATCGTTGGTGGCCGCCAGCGGAATATTCAAATCCTGAGAAAGACGTTCCAATCCGGCAATCACCGGACGGTCCTCCGTCAGAAAATGGTTCTGAATCTCCAGAAAGAAATTACCCTTTCCAAAAATCTGCTCCAATTCCATGGCTTCCCGCCGCGCTCCATCGTAATCGTTTCGCATCAGCATTCGCTGCACATTTCCCGCCAGACAGCCGGAAAGGCAGATGATTCCTTCGCTGTGCTCCCGGAGCACGTTTTTGTCCACTCTTGGTTTGAAATAGAAACCATCCACATACCCTGCGGATACTATTTTTACCAGGTTCCCATACCCCTTCTGGTTCTCCGCCAATAAAATCAGATGACCGCTCATCCGGTCTTTCTCCGGATCTCGGTCATTTATCGTGCGGGCCGCAGTGTACACCTCACACCCGATAATGGGCTTGATATCCTGCTTTTTGCATTCCTTGTAGAAGTCGATAATCCCGAACATGGCCCCGTGATCCGTAATGGCCAGAGAATTCATTCCCAATTCCTTGGCGTAGGCGGGGAGTTCCCGAATTCGAGATAATCCGTCCAAAAGGCTGTATTCAGTATGTACGTGAAGATGCGTAAAAGCCAATGTGGTCACTCCATTCTGTTTCTGTCGATCAAAAAGGGGCTCTTCCCTTTTTTCCGTTTATATGTATACAGAATTTATTATATCACACATTGCACGGATATTTTTCTGTAGTCTAAAAAATATCCGTGACAAATGCGAACCATTCGGTTTTCAATGATAACCTTTCACTTTTAAAATTGTTTTTGAATTAGTACAATCTCACACGGATAATCACACGACTCACGAGATTTCTTTTTCAAAGCTTAGAAAAATCTTTAATTTTCCCTTAATTTTTGTCGCAATTGAAAACAAGAATTCATTTGAATGTGAATACTGTGTGAAGTAGATTGACGGTTTTTCTCACATGAACGTCATTTTTCGCTTGTCAACAATTTGACATTTCAAATCGTGCTGATATAATCACAGTATCAGCAAGGTTACGTCGGGGTTAGCCTCGCTGATAGAGCAATTATATTATTATATTATCACTAGAATTATTAATTCAAAGGGAGGTAGTTATGTCTCTTTACATTCTGAAAGGACTATGCATAGTCGGCATCGTTTTGAACCTGTTCCTGATGTACAGAAAGATGAAAGAAATGCGTGCAGTAACTGAACCAGATCCGGTATTCGGACTCACCGGTGAAGAACTCTGGCAGCAGCAGAAAAAACATAACGTATATAACTTCATTGTAGGAGTTATCATGAACTTCGGTGATACCCTGGGTATCGGATCCTTCGCCGGATCTTCCGCAGCATTCAAGATTGGTAAGTCCGTAGACGATATCAACGTTCCTGGAACGCTGAACGTAGGTGACACCGTCCCGGTACTGTTCGAGGCATTCCTGTTCTTCGGATTCGTAGACTTGGATACCCTCACTCTGGTTTCCATGATTGTTGCATCCGTACTCGGCTCCATCCTGATGGCAGGCGTAGTATCCAAGCTGGACAGAAAGCACGTACGTATCGCAATGTTCATAGGATTGTTCCTTCTCGGTTCCGTAATGCTGTGCAAAGTACTGGCAATCGGACCTTTCGGTACTATCGGTACCGCTTTGAAGCTGACCGGCGTTAAGCTGATTATCGCAGTTGTTGTAAACTTCGTTCTGGGCGCTCTGATGAGCGTAGGCGTAGGACTGTACGCTCCTTGTATGGCTCTCTGCTCCCTGCTGGGACTGAACGTTGGAGCCGCATTCCCGGTAATGATGGGATCCTGTGCATTCCTGATGGCATTCGGTAACGGCCCTAAATTCATCAAAGAAGGAAGATACGACATGGCAGCATCCTGGATGCAGGCATTCGGCGGAGCAATCGGTGTATTCATTGCTTACAAGTTCGTAAGCTCCATCCCGCTGAAGATTCTGACCATCATCGTAGTATGTGTAGTATACGTAACAGCAGCAATGTTCCTGCACGATGCTATCAAGAAGGGATCTGCAGCATAGACTACAGAACATTCAGTTACAAAAGATTCCAAAAGAGAGTGGCAATCGCCACTCTCTTTTTAATATGCATTCAATGCAGAAGACTCATTCTCCACTCCAATCGATGGGATGTTTCCACACAATGCACTACAAAAGGCGGGATGCTTCCCGCCTTTTACTTCGTCTATTCATCCTCGCCGTCTTCCTCCGGCTCATCCTTCCGATAGGTATTGTTTCGTACCGCCGTAATCTCATCTACTATAGACTCAATCTTATTCCTAGATATCCCATCGTATCCTTGTACCAAGCGCTCTCCAATCAGTTCTGCATCCTCTTTCTCGTACAACTTTCCAAGATTCTTCAGACAGTGCTGAATATTGTTCATATCTCCTGCCTTCCGCTTCTTCTCATCCACCGCTCCCGGCAGATAATGGAAGCTGTCCCCGAACTGATCCAACGCATTGTAGGCAATAATTCGCTTCAGATAAGAGTCCGTCGGATTTCCTATGCCGACCCCGATTACTGCGATGTGCTTTCCGTCCATATTGAAATTCACATAGTTCTGCTGAAGAAGGTTCAGCTTCTCAATCCGCCCGTCCTTAATCCAACCGATATAAATTACATTTCGATACAGAGAAGCATACCCCAGATACTTACGGGTAGCCGGAATCATGTCGCTATGAAGCGTATTGCTGATCCATTCTCCATACTTCAGTGCACTGCCGTGTTTGCTTTCCACAATCACCAAAGTATCTGCCCGACTTTCCATTCCGGCAGCCGCCCTCCGGGCCTCCGCCTTTCGATTTAAATTCTTCATTCGCTTATTTATCCTCTCTTACAAAACCCGGCGTACATCCACAATTTTCTTTCCGCTGTATGTACTTCCATTGGAACGGAACAACTTTGTACGGCAGATGCCATTCGCTTCATCCATTGCATGCACGATCTGTCCATTTCCCGCATAAATCGCCACGTGGGACAATCCGGAACCAAAGAAAATGATATCTCCCGGCTTCATCTTGTCAACGCTGACGGATTTCCCGCCGATTTCGTGATACAATCCGCCCACATTCATGCTTTTCCAATGCTTTCCCGCCGGTCCATGGGTAAAAACATAATTTACAAATCCGGCGCAATCCACGCCTGTTTCAATATCTCGACCTCCGAGAACATATGGATTTCCAAGATATCGATCCGCAAAGACAATTGTCTCTCCTTCGGTTAATGATTGATCTTCTTGTGCCTCTATAACGGCCTTCGTTTCCTTCACAGTGTCCTTTACCGGCACGACCGCATCCTTCATCGTAAAAGCAACTTTCTTTGCGTCAAAGGCGATTTTCCGATTATATGCGGTAGTCTCCGTTCCGATGGCATAGCAAAACACCGTCAGCAGAATCAGCTCCATTACCAGAATTACAACGATTCTCTTCTTTATCCAATTTCGAGTCTTTATCCATTTCATAAAGGCCCTGCCTTTCTCTTTGTCCAGAGACGCCTATCAGTATTATTATACAATAGAAGAAAAGGTAAGTGCAATCCTTCCTCGGAATAGAACAAGAGTGTCGGACGGTTTCGAACCATCCGACACTCCTGTTTAAAAAGGAAAGATTACATCTGTCAATTATTTCTTGCTGCGCATTTCTTTCTCTTTCATTCGAATCTTCAGAATCATGAGTGCCTTCTTAACGTCTTCCGCCGTCATATTGTTCTCACCGACGATATCCGACTCGATGCCCTCCGGATTCTTGCAAATATCTACGATATTCTTCAGATTCGGGTCGTCTACTACGAAAGTAGCCATGCTTCCGCTGAAGTTCAAGCCGGAAAGTGGAATATCCCGTTCTCCCAGCTCTTTCACGCAGTTTACATAGTCCACATCGCTGTTTCCCCAGCCATCGGAGCTGACGATAACGCCATCGGCACGCATGCACTCTGCCACGATTGCCGCACGTGTACTGTTGCGAATCTTATCTACGTTATCATCCGCCGTTCCGAACAGCAGTACACCCATCAAATCAATACCTTCATCAGAACCAACGATGTCTACCAAAGGATCTCTGAAATGATGTAAACTTGTTTCTTTTGTTGATGGTCCAATTCCCATAATCGCACCTCCTACTGCATGGATCTAATAATGCCGTCCCGGTACTCGTTCGGTGTCAGCATTACCGGCATATTGCCCATTTCAATAATTGATTTTCCGCCTTCCACGCCCGAAGGTTCATTCGGGAACAGGTGAGTATCGTACATCGCACCCTGCCCGGCAACCTGACGGATAATCAGTACACGCTTCTGACCCGGGCGAACCGTGTCATGGTATTCATGACGCTCGGTGCATTTATTTCCGTTAAATTTCTTAAGAATGTCTCTGTATACCTGAATAAAATCATCACACGCTGCGTGTCCCTGGAACGCACCTTTCCGTTCCTGACCCATTGCAGCCTCAAAAGTAACATCAAAAGAAATGATATAGTCATTTTCATCCGGAGTTCCGGCTCTGCCAAGAACCAACTTCTCCTTAAGGTTTCCTTCCGAAGATCCGAATTCATGGGTCTGCTTTCCGTTCACATCCACACCGGTAAGCATCACATAGACGCCGGTAACAGTATGGGTGATTCCATCTCCGCATTTGCCCAGTACCTTCGTTGAAATCGGAACGATGTCCATAATCGTGTTCGTCCAACGATCATGATCTCCCGGCTTGATAATCTGGATATCAATCTTATTAATGGTGTCATACTTTTTCACCAAATCCGGAATCATATCTTTCGAAACGGTAAACTTACCGTCCATCGTCATTGTGCAAGCATCTCCAAATTCCACTTCATTCATATGGAATGCTTTAATCACCAATCTTCTCAAATCAATTTCTTTAACAGCCATAACAATACCTCATCTTAGGATAAATGGGGCAGAATAAACATTCTGCCCCATCTTCGTTTCCGATGTCCTATTAAGTTGGACTAGATTACTGCGTGATATTCGAATGGCAGCGGAACAATCTTTCCCGGAGTCTGAATCTTCTCCAGCTGTTCCAGAGTTGCCTTTACGATACCAGTCTGCATCTCAACGTTGTGTGGTTCACCAGCGTTTGCACCCATCGGTACCATAGGAGCTACGGCACGAGGTGTACCAGCCTGTCTTACAACAGGAGGCAGTGCTGCGATGATTACAGTCGGGATGCCGATGGACTCAATTGCTCTCTGCACGATTGTTGCAGAGCGGTGGCAAGTTCCTCATCCAGCAGTCATCATAACTGCATCAACGTTCTCATCCTTAAGTCTCTTTGCAATTTCCGGACCTGTGTAGTTGGTGAATCTTTCGATGTTTCCACCACCACCCATGAATCCATAGTGGTAAGGAGCAGTTCCCTTGATGAATCCTTCTGCAGCCAGCTCATGCAGTCTGGAGATTGGATACATGCAGTTGATGTCCTTATTTACGTCAGAGTTATCGTAACCACCGTGAGTTACCATCAGCTCTTCTTCCGGTGTGTCATCTGGAATTTCTCTGAAAGTGAAGTCACCAGCAAGATTGAATCTTTCCTGGTCTGTTCTATGTACACCTGCAGCTGTAGCCAGAGCAATTACCATCTCGTTGAGTGGCTTTGTTACTGGAGCCCATACCGACTTCGGTGTAATAGGTACAAAGATTTCAGATTGTAAACCTTTTACAACTGTCATACTCATTTGTATTATTCCTCCTCGATATTTTCTGTTGGCGCCAAATCATATTGACGTCTTCTACGCGCATCTATATTGCTGATATACTTCTCGTTGATTTCCGGTCCTTCCTGCTCAATGAAGCTCATATTCCAAGCCACCGTCTGACCAACCTTCAATTCCGTATCGGAGATAATCATTCTCATCGGAACCAGCAGGTATCCAAGTCGTCCTTTGAGGTCGATTCCAACACCCTCGTCGTGAACCTCCACGATTATTCCTTCCATCTTGATTATCTTATCGCCGTACTTCATCTGTATATCTCCTTACTATAGATTAGTCGTATTTAGCCTTTCTCTTCTCACTCATTGGCAGGCTCTGCTCGTTCTCAACCAGTTCGATCTTCTCGCCGGTAGCCTTCTCAATCAGCTCGACATTGTTCTGCTTAACGTTTGCGTTGTAGTGTCTTTCCGGAGCCTTGATTTCCTCGCCGGCCATCTTAGCCTTCAGCATAGCCAGTCCACGGATAGCATCCTCTTCGCAAAGAGTGTTGCAAGCCAGTACTTCGTTCTCGATACCGGACATGGACTTGTTGTTGTCTACCATTGCATCGCAGTACTTGTTGCCGGTTACCAGTGCACCCTGTACAGCGCAGAAGGAGAATCCAACAACCGGAATTCCTCTCTTACCAATCTGCTCGATGTGGGAAGTGAAGTCAACGTGGTTATTTCCGAATCCTTCGGTTGTAACGAAAGCACCGTCAACGTTCATGGATTCAACCATCTGTCCCAGTCTTCTGGATACATAGAACTTATCGGTGTTAGCCTGTGGGGAACCAACGAAGATAACGCCTACGCAGTCAACGTCTTCATCGTGTACAGCGCCCAGTACCAGCGGCTCTCTCCAGTAGTGTCTGGACATTTCCTTGGAAGCCGGTCCGATGCATGTCAGAGCGTGGATACAACCATCCAGTACTTCCAGTGGGTTAGCAGCTACAGGAACGTTACCCAGGTCTACGTTTGGCTTAGCGCCCAGAACGCCAACCGGCTCAGTTGGGAACAGGAAGTTATCGTGCATTGCACCCTGACCCATGATTTCCTTAACTACTACAATCTTCTTCTTACCAGGGTGTCTGGTCTGCTGCAGAACCTGAGTATCAACAACCTGCTCATCGGTCAGGTCTCTTCTCATAGCTTCTCTGATTTCAGAAGTTACGTGGTCAACTGCAGTATGGATTGCGATAGGTCCCGGTCTCTCCATGTTCTTCTTTCTGTCGATAACGGCTTCATACTTAATCATGATTTCGCCCTTATCTACAGCACCCGGACGGCCCCACTGCATGTTCTCGTCGAGGTAACCCTCGGAAGAACCGAACTCACCAACCTGAACGCCTTCTTCGGTAACACCGGTTACAACGGTAACTACGCCGTCCAGAACCATGGTCTCACCTTCGCCCAGCTCCATGTCGGTATCTGCCTTACAAGCGATTGGCTGAATGTCCATTACGGTCTGAGAGTATGTGTGATACTGATCCGGGTTGATGATTTCAACCTTCATGCTCTGAACCAGAGCCTGAGCATCTGCACCTTCGGTAGCTGCTGCTTCACGAACGTACAGGGTAGTACCCTCAATCTTTGTCTCGTCACCAAGAACAACCTTGTCGATCTTGTAGTGCTTTCTGGTCATCTCTCTTACGACAACTTCTTCCTCTTCAGCTGCTGCTGCTGCCGGAGCTGCTACTGCTGCCGGTGCTACTGCTGCTGCCGGAGCTGCTGCGCCTGCACCAACGCCTGCCGGGATTTCGATGTCGATGTTCTTACCTTCTCCGATGTGGAGTTTGATTGTGCCACCTGCTGCTGCAACCGGAGCTGCTGCAACCGGAGCTGCTGCTTCTTCTGCAGGAGCTTCTTCCTCTGCTGCCTCTTCCTCTGCTGCATCGTACTTATCAACGATGTCCGGAGTGATTGGTGTCAGGGAATCTACAGTCTTAGTTAATTTCGATCCATTCAGAACCTGGCAAAGCTTAAGAGCGCCATCTGTGTTCAGAAGTCCGGAATCGATGAGGTCTGGGAAAATTGCCGGATCCTCAAAGTTCGCAGGCTCCAGAACTGTGCCTTCTTCTGCTCTGCAGCACAGTACTGCTGGGTCGTTCGCATGTTGTTTAGCTGTTTCAGCTGTGATTGACATATCGATCTTCCTCCTTAAAATGTTTTGCCTTGCATTTGCAAATATATATTTATCCACTCCGCCGCACCGACAATCGGGGTCTGCCGGTACAGCAAAGGAAAATAAATATCTACTTTTATATATAACTAGGGCAATGCAGCATTCACACTGCCCTAATTATTCAGAAATTAGTTGTTCTCTACGTTATCTACAACGTTGAGATCCTGATCCACGTGCTTGGATACTCTCAGAGTTCTGTACAGCGGGTGATCTACCGCTCTCATAACATGGTCAGTCATGTGCAGAACCTTCAGGCCCATCTTCGGACCGGATGCCATAACTGTGTTGGAGCAGTCAGAGCAGTTTCCGATGATGATGTATTCGCACTTATCCTTCTTGAACTGCAGGTTGTTTGCAACCTGGCCCGGGCAGTTACCCGGTCTCTCGCACTTTCTGGATCCGTTCGGCTGTTCCTGAGCCTGCTTGCAGTAGCACAGAGATACTTCTTTTGCATTGTACTTCTTTGCCAAATCACGCATTCTTTCCAGGTTTCCGCCACATGCACATACCAGAATTCCCAGGTTTGCTCCGTGGAGATCCATGAATGGCATGGATACCAGAATTGCTCCGGTATTCTTGCAAATCGGTTCGTCAACGGTGCAAGCTCTTCCGGTGAATGCACCACCCATGATGATTTCACCGTAGTCGCCATCGATGCCGCCGGCTCTTTCAATCAGAGAACCTACGCTGGTACCAACCGGTACGTCTACGAATACGTGAGCATCGTGACCGCCGTTCAGCTTGCCTCTTACGGTCAGGTTCTTCAGGAATGATGGCTTTCTTTCGTCGATTGCTTCTGCCACTCTTGCGCAGGTCTCACTGTTGATTACAACGGCTTTTGCTGCGCTTGGGAGCTGGCTTGGCTCCAGTTCGATACCGAGACATTCTCTTACAACGGCTCTTTCTTCACCCATCGGATAAATGTCCGGAAGCAGATGTCTCGAGATTGCCGGTTCATCTGCAAGAAGCTCGTCCAGCTTTACAATAGTATCGTGATGTTTCTTCTTAATAGCGATGATTGCTTTGTCTGCTCCGGAGATCTCCATTGCATACTTGATACCCTTGATTACCTTCTCAGGCTCTCTGTCAAGCTGCTCAATGTTGTGAGCCAGTCCCGGTTCACACTCGGAAGCGTTAACCAGAATGTATCCATCTCCATCGAAGTGAGTGTCCAGCTTAATTCCGGTCGGGAATCCTGCTCCTCCCATTCCGACAACACCGGCTGCCTTAACCATTTCCAGCGGTGTTCCTTCCGGAATCTTCTCATAATCTTCACTCTGCTCTTCATCTGGTTTGATGATGATTCTGTCTTCTAATACATCTTCAACAACACCGTCAGCGCTGGAGAAAATGTTTGCTCCAAGACCTGTTGGCTCAGCGATCAGAGTACCTCTTCTGACTTTGTCACCCTTCTTGACAACCGGTGCACAAGGCTTACCAACATGTTGTCTTAACAGAATTTGTAAATTTTCCATGACACAATCTCTCCTTAAATTATTTCCTGAATTGGCAATTACTTGAATCTCATTACAAATTATCGCCCTTTTACATAATGAATATTATCACAGAATTCTATTCAAATCAACGATATAATAAATCCCAGCATTGAAAAACTCTATAATTCATTATTTCTCATTTTACTTTTCTATTCCTTTATTTTAAGGGGTTTCCGACGGTATCCTCGGACGCTTTTACCATTTTTTTATTCTTGTTTGTTAAATAACTGTTAGATAATCCCTATGATTCGTGTCATGAAGTTTTATCATGATACGCATTTGTTATTGTTATGCCGACATTATAAATTGTGATATTGACATTGTGAAATTCTCGTCTATAATGAGATTATAAATTGTAGATTATTTAACCTACATCATTTACAAGCGACCTAATCTAAGGAGGTATTTAGCTATGGCATTTGAACCTAAGGTAAACATCGATCTGTATACCGATCATGTTAGAACAATCGAAGCACACACATCCGGTGAGTACTGCAGAGTTGCTCTTGATTGCCCTGAAACGAAGGGAAACACAATGATTGAAAAGAAGCACTATCTGGAGAAGCACCACGATGATTTCAGAACCATGCTGATGCACGAGCCTCGTGGACATCACGATATGTTCGGTGCTATTCTGTGCGAGCCAATTCACGAAGAAGCAGACTTCGGTATCTTCTTCCTGGATGCAGGCGGCTGGCTGAACATGTGCGGTCACTGCTCCATCGGTGCGGCAACCGTTATTCTGGAAGCCGGACTCATGGAAATGAAGGAGCCACAGACAACCGTTAAGTTGGATGCTCCTGCCGGAGTAATCACTCTGGTTGCAGACTGCAAAGACGGCAAGGTTACCGGCGTAACCCTGACGAACGTACCTGCTTTCGTATACAAGAAAGACCTGAAGCTGGAATACCAGGGCAAGGAAGTAACTTATGACCTGTCCTTCGGCGGATCCTTCTTCATCATGGTTGACACCGAGAAGAACTTCGGCATCAAGGTTGGTCCGGACACTGCAAAGTTCCTCAAGGACTTCTCCAGCTATGCTCTTCAGGAAGTTAACAAGACTGTTGAAATTCAGCACCCTGAACTGGACATCACAACTGCAGACCTGGTTGAGAACTACTCCACCGTTGATAATCCGGAACCGGATATGCTGACCCTGAGAAACCTGGTAGTATTCGGAGATCCTAAGGATCCTCAGCTGGATCGTTCCCCATGCGGAACCGGTACTTCTGCAAAGCAGGCTCTCCTGCACTCCCTGGGCGAACTGGACGTAGATGTTCCATTCACTTATGAATCCTTCATCAGCACCAAGTTCATCGGCAGAATCCTGAAAGAAACCAAGGTTGGTGATTATGACGCTGTTATCCCGACTGTTAAGGGTGCTGCTTACCTCTGCGGTCAGGCAACTTGGTTCTGCGATCCGGACGATCCAATGACCAAGGGCTTCGTTGTTCCTCAGTAAACGACATTTTTAAACCGTAACAAAATCGGTCAGACTCATCGAGTCTGACCGATTTCTTTTGCAACGATTATCGATAAAATTATATTTCTCATGCAAGCAAAACCGGCTGCAATCACACAGCCGGCCCTAAGGAGTTGTATCGCATTTGTTATTACCCCGAATAATCCCCCCCTTACAGTGGGAACTCAATTGCGATGTCTTTACCTTCTCCAATATAAAGCTTCAGAACGCCGCCTGCAGCTTTCATTGTTACACCGCTTACAGAACCAGCAACAGCCGGTGCAGCAACTTCTGTGCTTTCCTCTTCTTCTGCTTCCTCTTCTGCCTCATCTGCAACCTCATCGTACTTATCAATGATATCCGGTGTAATCGGTGTCAGAGAATCAACAGTCTTGGTCAGTGTGGAACCATTCAGAACCTGTCCAAGTTTCAGAGCGCCATCTACGTTCAGAAGACCGGTATCAATCAGGTCCGGGAAGATTGCCGGATCTTCAAAGTTTGCCGGTTCCAATTTAGTTCCTGCTTCTGCTCTGCAGCACAGTACTGCCGGATCGTTCTTGTGCGCTGCTGCGGTTTCTGCTGTAATAGACATAATAAAAACCCTCCATTCATTTTTCTATCTTACGGTTATATAGTAGCACACATGGAGCACTTCGTTACATTGAAAAAATCTATCACAATAAGTAATGATATAGGTTTTCTTTAAACAAAATGTGATTTTTAATATTTTTCTGATTTTTATGTTGACATATTACCAATACTGCGATATACTAAATGAGTCGGTTGAGCGCCCATAGCTCAATTGGATAGAGTAGCACACTACGAATGTGAAGGTTCGGGGTTCAAGTCCCTGTGGGCGCACCAAGTCGAGACAGATGTCTCGGCTTTTTTTATTTTTTTGTTATTTGAGTCCAACGAACCGGACGGAATGAAGACGGCAACAATCAACAACTATTTAATTATGTGAACTATGTACAGTAGCGGAAAACAAAGCAATTAAAAGGTTCTTCACTTTTTTCTCGGGGATTGCCTTTTATATAAGGTAAACATTCTTTTCTTAATGATGGACATGAGCGTGTTGGCGTGGACATGCCCGCAAAGCCTTTATCCTCCGTCAGAGCACGCCAACATGCTCAGGATTTTTCCGGCCCGCCGACGTCTTTGTTGGCGTGGGCATGCCCGCAAACCCTTGGAGCTCCGTCGGGGCACGCCAACAATTGAATCTCATTAGCAGGTATCCGGCGCAAATTTTGGCGTGGACATACCCGCAAACCCTTGGAGCTCCGTCGGGGCACGCCAACAATTGAATCTCATTAGCAGGTATCCGGCGCAAATTTTGGCGTGGGCATGCCCGCAAACCCTTGGAGCTCCGACGGGACACGCCAACATGCTCAGGATTTTCCCGGCCCGCCGGTGCCCAAGAATGAAAGAACCTGCATCCGGAAAGCAATCTCAGCTTGACGATGAGATTGCTTTCCGGATGCAGGTTTGCTCTTTTGTTAAAATCCCCGAGAAAAAAGTGAAGAACCAATTAAAAAGCCGGGATTAATTCCCGGCTAACATGTATTCATCTTCTGTTTTTGCATTGATCCTTCATCAATCCCCAACAAAGGGCGATTGGAAATATCAAAATGCATATTATAACAAATATAATAAATTGAATGTCGTCTCTTCGCTTTTGTTCCGGTGTCATTTACTCCACCCCCTTAACTATCACTCTATCTTGAACAACCAGTTTTGTTTTGTATCTCTCGAATGTTTCCGGATTATCCGCCTTGAAAGTCGTTATTCGGCAGATTGATTTACAGCTTATTTCTGTTGTTCTTGTACAAAAGCATAAAATAATAAATGCACATTGCGAAAAGTGCTCCACCCAGTATTGTTGTCAATTTACTCATTTCGCTCACCTCTAATTCTTTGAATAATACTTGCCTTTTTTCGGATACACTTCTTTAATACTGCCTTTCCGATAAGCTTGCAACAACTGTTCCAAATCGTCAATCTGCTCCCGAATCGCCTTTCCGTTATCCGTGTCCACAATCAGCATGCGCTGCGGAAGGGTATATACGGTCTGAATAACCGGATTGTTGAATTCTTGAGTGCCGTCCGGACGCAGCGGCTGATACGGCTGGTGTTCCGACAGAGCCATGAAACGAGAATTGAAGATAAACGTGTATCCCGCAATTCCGGTGGTCTTCTGGTACGCCTTGGAAATGCCGCCATCGATGACGTACAGCATTCCGCCGCCCTTGATTGGGCTTTCGCCGTCCTTGATTTTTACCGGAACGTGACCGTTCAATATTTTTCCATGGGAAGCGTCCAGGCCGAAGTCCCGAATCATCTTCACACAGATGTCCTTCTGGTTGATTAAGCGATAGTACGGTACGACATGCTCTTTGTGGGTCGCTTTGTCCGCAATGAACAAGCGCTCGAAGGTAGTCATTTTATCCTTGCCGAACAGCGGAGAATCCGGTCCCAGCCACAGATACCACATGAGGTTCGCCGCTTCCGCCCGAGTCTTTCCCTTCGGCGGATTGAAATACGCATCCCGAAGCTCCTTATCCAGGTACTCCATCAACTTCGCCCCGTGTTGGGTAATTCCGTTGATGGTTACATCCCGGAATTCGCCATCCTCAGTAAAAGGAATACATCCGTGGAACATCAGGTTTCCGTTCAGAGTTTTGTACAGTGCACCGTGGCTGTACAGGAACTGGATGTGCTCCTGCAGCTTGTCCGAACGGAGAATCGATGCCTCCAGGGCAATCATAACTTCTTCCTCTTCCGGACTCAGTCGGTACGGATCTGCCGGATCGATGGTCGGCAGATTGGCATCCTTCAGCGGATATACGGTTCCCTCCACTTCCACGGTGCCGTTCTCAAAATCAATTTTATCCAGAAGCAGACGCTTTTCCAGATGCATCTCCGGGTGCGCCTGAATAATCTGACCTTCAATTTTGAACTGACAGATGGCAATCATTTTGTGCATCTTCGCCGCCAAGTCTTCCGGAATCGGATCGAATCTGTTTTTATCCAATACGTGCGGCCAAAATGCCTTGCATTCGTCGTCTTTGTAAATTTTTTCCGCCAGGGTTGCCAACGGCCGCAGATTGATGCCGTAACCGTACTCCAGCATATCAAAGTTGTTGTAGCTTACATTCATCCGAATGATGTTCGCAATGCACGCCCAGTTTCCGCAAGCAGCACCCATCCAAACCACATCGTGATTTCCCCACTGGATATCCACATTTCGGTGAGTCATCAGAAAATCCATAATCAGGTGAGGCTTCGGTCCACGGTCGAAAATATCGCCGATGATATGGAGATGATCCACCGCCAAAGAACTGATGGTGCGGGCAAATTCCACAATCATGGTTTCGGCCGAGCGGTATTCTACGATGGAATCGATAATTTCATTGTAATAATGGGTTCGATTCTCGTCATCGTCCGCAAAAAGAAGTTCGTCCATAGCGTATCCGGAGTTGTCCGGCAGAATCCGACGTACTTTTGACCGGGTGTATTTACTGGATACGGATCGGCAGATAATGACCAGCCGATAAATTGCGGATTTGCACCAGGCATCGAAATCCTTCTCAGATTTTTTTCTCCGTTTGATTTCTGCAACCGGATCGTAGATTAACGCCGCCAGGGACTCCCGTTCCGCTTCGCTGAGCATTCCGGAGAAGTGCTCGTCGATTTTCATCTTGATGGTACCGGAAGCACTTCGAACAAAGTATTGAAACGCATCGTACTCTCCGTGCAAGTCGCTGAGGAAGTATTCTGTACCCTTTGGAAGGGCCAGAATGGCTCTCAGATTGATTATTTCCGCCTTCACCGAACGATGGTTCGGATATTTTTCTGCCAGCATCTGCAGGTATTTACTATCTGTCATCTAAACCTCCACTACTTCTATTGAAGAAAAATTAATCTTCCTCCACACGCATGAGATCTCCGCCAATACCCTTAAACTTCTGCACAAAATTTTCATATCCTCTTTCGATATGGTAGATTTCGCTTACCTCTGTGGTTCCCGTCGCAACCAATCCGGCCAAAACCATAGCCGCCCCTGCTCTCAAATCGGTTGCACGAACTTTTGCCCCATGAAGCTTCTTTCCGCCCGGCACAAATGCCTCCCGGCTTTCCGTAGTAATATCCGCTCCCATTCGGTTCAATTCCACCACATGCATGAAACGGTTCTCAAATACCGTCTCCCGCACGATACTCTGTCCGTGTACCGTGGTGAGGAATGTCATGAACGGAGACTGGATATCCGTCGGGAAGCCCGGATACGGAAGTGTCTTGATGTCTGTAGCCACCAATTCCCCTTCTCTGGCATCTACGTAAATTCCATCATCCTGAACTTCTACTTTTACACCGCATTCTTTCAGCTTTGCAATAATCGGACGCACGTGCCCCGGTATCCCATTCTGCACCAGCACGTCGCCGCGGGTAATCGCTGCCGCCAGCATAAAAGTTCCAGTCTCAATCCGGTCCGGAATAACGGTATGAATCGATCCGGACAGAGATTCCACGCCGGTGATTCGGATGGTATCCGTTCCGGCGCCTTTAATCTTCGCACCCATCTTGTTCAGCTGATTGGCCAAATCGACGATTTCCGGCTCTTTTGCCGCATTCTCAATAATCGTCACATTCTTCGCCAGGGTTGCCGCCATCAGGATATTTTCCGTCGCTCCTACGCTTGGAAAGTCCAGGTAAATGGCATCTCCCACCAAGCCGTCCGGTCCTGCGGTAAGAATTACATGTTCTTTATCCTCATCGAATTCCACCGTTGCGCCCAGCGCACGGAATCCCTTTAGGTGGAGATCGATCGGACGTTTTCCGATGGAGCATCCGCCCGGCATCGGCATGACGCATTTGCCGCAGCGAGCCAGCAGCGGCCCCATCACCATGGTAGAAGCACGCATTTCACTTACCAGTTCTGAGTCTCCCACCGTGGTCTTAATCTCCTTTGCCGTAACGGAAATCACGCCAGGAGACAGCTCCTCTACTTCTGCGCCGAAGCTCTTGAGCATCTCCCGCATTACTTTTACATCCGCCAAATCCGGAACATCCTCAATCCGGCAGGTATCGCCGGTCAAAAGGGTTGCCGCCATTAACGGAAGAACCGCATTCTTCGCACCACTGATTTGCACCGTTCCATGAAGTGGACCGCTTTCATTCACAAGAATTTTTGCCATTTCTTCTCCTTATTTTTAATATAAAATGATTTATTTATAAAAATAATATTTACAAAATTGTTTATTCGTATCGCTACAATGTCCCGTAAAATCTATCTTTTTCGGGACTTCCGAGCATTTGCGCGGCTGAATGCCGCTTCTTCCTTTCGGGAGCGTTTTTTCGCTCGATGAGACCGAATGGCTGCCGCTCCGGTACCCACACTGGCCACCTTTCCGATCAGCGATGAATTCTCGTGCACCGTTTCCACAATTCCCATCATGGTATCCGCTGCATTATCGATAACGCCATCAATGACTTCCGTCTTCTCTGCGGCAATCTTCGAAATCCGGTTGGCATCATCCAGAATATCATCCACCTTTCGAAGCGTTTCCTTCAGCCTTGCCGCCAAAACGATTAGATAGATTACCAGAATAATGGTCATCACGATCAATCCGATAATCAGTGCATCTGTGAGATTCAGCGAAACATTCATTCCACATTCCTCCTTTTGAATTATATCATTAGTTGGATTCCCCTTCGTCTTCACGATTTCTTTCGTAAATCCGTTGAATCAAATCTGAATACCTTCCATCTTTTTCTCGAACGTGAATTGGCGGAAGAACCCGAAGCTCCGAATTTGCTCCTTTTACCCCGTGTATCAGCAGGATATTCGGCTTTGTCTCGGGAAATGGCATCACCAACTGAAGCTCTTTGGGTTCCATGCCTTGGGCCCGCATGGAACAGCAGATGTCCACCAATCGGTCCGGCCGGTGCACCATGAAGAATTCCCCTTCTCGGTCCAGCTGTGTCGCTGCGGCTCGAATAAAATCATCCAAATCCGCACTGGTTTCATGCCTTGCAATGTACTTTGCGGAAGCATCGTTGGGAATAGCTCCGCCCCGTCTGAAGTACGGCGGATTCGTCACCACCGCATTGAATTTCTCGGGAAGGGCGGTTTCACCTATGGATGCTACATCGGCTGCTCGAATTTGGATTCGCTCTTCCAGATGATTGATCCTCGCATTGCGGCGCGCCCGCTCCGCTTCCTTTGTCTGGATTTCCATCCCCAGCATGGTGCTTTCGGGAATCTTATGGGATAGAATCAACGAAACGATCCCGTTTCCGCATCCCAATTCCAGAATACGAGGCGCTCTTCGCCGCTTCATTCCTCGGCCGCCGGTTTCCCCCGCCGTAAAGCCGACCAAAAGAACCGCATCTACTCCGTAGCGAAACCCGTTTCCCTGTATCAATTTCATTCCACCGAAGCCGATGGAATCCATCGTTTCCAATTCTTTATTCATTAATCTCTTGTTAGTTTTTCCAGTTCCTTCATGGTCTCCGGATCCACGTTGTTCTGTTCGTTCCGGGACTTCTTGTGGGACTTTTTATCCGTTCTGCGCACTTCCTGTTTGAAGTAAGTGCGTACTTCCTGAGAAAGCGGTGTTTCCTTAGCATCCTTGTCCTTGGATTTTTCGAACAGACGTACATTGACGCTGCCTTCAAAAAGGTTGACTGCCGTCACCTTTCCCGGGCCGTCCGGCGTTACCACCTGTTCGCCTTCATTCGGCATGCCCTTCCGCAGCTCCTGATAGGTCTTGTTTTCGAAATTCAGGCAACACATCAGGCGTCCGCAAGATCCGGAGATTTTGGATGGATTCAGAGATAAATTCTGCTGCTTTGCCATCTTGATGGACACAGGCTGAAAATCATGAAGCCATCTGCTGCAGCAGAACGGTCTTCCGCAAATGCCGATTCCGCCCAGCATGCGTGCTTCATCTCTCACGCCGATCTGGCGTAGCTCAATCCGCATCCGGAAATGTGCCGCCAAATCCTTTACCAATTCTCGGAAATCAATTCTGCCTTCTGCAGAAAAATAGAATATCACCTTGCTTCCGTCAATGGTATATTCCGCATCCACCAATTTCATCTCCAGCTTATGGTTGCGAATTTTCTCTTCACAGACCTTCATGGCGGATTCCCGCTTGTTCAAATTCTCCCGATACTTTGCCAAGTCGGCCTTTGTGGCATGACGTTCGATTTTTTTAAGAGGTGCGACGATTTCGCTGTCCTCCACTTTCCGGTTTTCAATGGAAATATGACCCATCTCCAGGCCGCGAGCGGTCTCCACGATAACCAGCTCTCCCATTTTGTATTCTTTCCCTTCCGGGTCAAAATAGTAGGTCTTGCTCGCTTTCACAAAACCCACGCCGACAATTTCTGTCATCTATTTCATTCCTCCGTTTCTATTCTCTATTCCCTTACTTCCAGAAAGAGTCTTTTCAGTGCATATTTCCAGTTCATACCCCCCATATGAAATTCTCCCAGAATATCCTTCCGCGTCTCTTCGATTCGCAGAACCGTTTCCAAGCGATGCTCTTTATGAGCCTCCCTTTCAATCACATCCAAGAATTTCAATGCATCGTCCGCAGTCTTTATTTTTTTGTCCACCATCTTCCGGTATTGAAAAAAATAATTTTGATTCCATATTTCTTCCAATGCCGAGGTTTCCGCCACATCCGGTTCTTCTGTTTCCCGAAGCAGCACGCAGCGGGACTGAATTGTTGGGAGCAGGTTATTCCGGTTTTCGGCCACGAGGAAAAACACCGTGCCCGGATAGGGTTCCTCCAAAGTCTTCAGAATCTTATTCTGAACGTCTTCCTTCAAGTCATCCGCATCCGGAATTACACCGATATTTCGTTCTCCATACGGATTCAGTCGTAGCCGATCCATGAATGGTTCGGTATCCCTCATCACATAGGTTACTTTGTTTGTTTTTGTTTTTCCCTCTTCCAGTTTGGATTTCTTCATGTAGATGACATCCTCGTGGCTTCCGGCAGCTACCCTTCTGCAGGCCTCACAGAGACCGCATGGACGTTGCTCCAAATTGGGATTCCGGCACAGAATTTCCTGAAGAATGTTGGTCATCAGCCGATCCCGAGTTTCTCCCGCCGGCGCCTCCAGTATGTATGCGTGCGCCATTCGGCCGTTCCACAGACTCTTCTTAATTTCCCCCAGGACATTCATCCGCTACTGTTCCTCCTCATCCAGCATCTGCTGCAAGTGTTTTCGAATTTCAGACTGTATGGTATCAATGCTTCGGGATGCATCCAGACGAATCACGCGATGGGGATTGGCCTGCCAGATTTTCAGATATCCTTCATAGACTCTGTAGTGAAAATCCAACTTCTCCCGCTCCATACGATCCTGCACACCTTTCCCGATTCGCCCGCGCCCTATTGCCGGATCCAAATCCATGAAAAAGGTTCTGTCCGGTTCCAGCCCAGCCGTGGCATACCGATTCACTTCCTGAACCGCATCGCCCAGGCCTCTTCCGTATCCCTGATACGCTACGCTGGAATCCACGAAACGATCGCAAATCACCACCTCGCCACGCTCCAGTGCCGGGCGAATCCGCTCCGCCACGTGCTGCGCTCTGGCCGCTGCGTAAATCATCATCTCGGTGGTATCGGACATTTCCGCATTTTCTTTGTCTAAAAGAATTTCGCGAAGCTTTTCGGATATACCGGTTCCGCCGGGTTCTCTCGTAAGAAGAACGGTTTTCCCCAGACTTTCCAAGTATTCCTTCATCATCTGAATCTGCGTTGTTTTTCCGGCGCCGTCCGGGCCTTCCAATGTGATAAAAATTCCTCTGCTCATGATTATTTCCTGTTTCCTTTCCGATTTGCTTCCGCTTTTCTCTCAACATTTTGATTTGTTTTGCGAAGTTCTATGGAGTATCTTTTCATTAATAACACTCCTAAAAATAGAATCGGTAAGGTCACCAGAACCGCAAATAAATATTTCAGCACCGTCATACTCTTTTTTCCTTCACAGAATAATTCATATTATTATACCATATGAAGCCTTCAATAGATAGCACGGATTCGATTTGCTCCGTTCCCTTCAGAATACAAAACGGACACCCACAGCAATTCACTGCGGATGTCCTGTCCTTCATGCTATTCTTTTTTTCCCGCCGCTTCGCTAATATCTGCTGGCAATTCGGCTAATTTCCTGCACGGTAGCGCTCGGTTCGTAGTCCGGTTCATTGAATACCTTCTGATGGAATTTCTTTACATCGCTCGCCAAATCCGTCGCCTGCACGTAGGACACGCCATCCACCATTCCGGCCGTCTTACTATACGGGAAGCCCTTGCTGTCGCCCACATTCAGTTTCTTCAGTTTCAACGCCAGACTCATCATATCCTTGTTGGACAGGTTCGTCTGAATCTCCGGCAGAATTGCACCGGCCACCTGATACAGGGTCTTTACGTCCATGCTCTTTGCCTTGGACAGAATCTTCTTAAATACGATTCTCATACGGTCGGTACGTTTGTAGTCGTCTCCCACACCCTTTCGAATTCGGCCATAGGAAACCGATGCACAGCCATCCAAAACCTGCTTGCCCGGTTTCTTTACGATTGTGTAGGATTTCTTTCCGACAATCTTCGCCGTTTCCTTGGTATATTTATTCAATTCATCGATTTCGTAGTCTTCTACGTTAATCTCCAGACCACCCATCTCATCTACCGCATCGGCAACGCCCTTGAAGTTCACCAGCGCATACTGATCGATGTCCAAATCCATCGCCCGGTTCAGGGATGCGATGGACATCTCGGTGCTTCCGTAATAGTGAGCATGAGTAATCTTGTCGTATGTAGAAGTATCTCCCATCTGAAGATAGGTATCACGATACACCGATGTTAACGTAATTTCATCTGTAGAATTGTTAATGGATGCAATCATAATCATATCCGTACGAGAATTCTTTACTTCACTCAAATCACGGGTATCTACACCCAAAAGCAAAATATTGGTATATCCATCTACTTCATGTCGGTAAAGATCTGCGGAACTCTTTAAATCTGCACGATTTACGGTATTCAGAATCTTTGTACCGGCCATTACAGCAGCGATTGCGCCAATCAACGCAATAATCAGAACAATCAACAGGGTATTGATGATTCGTCTTCCACGTCTCCTTCTGCGCGCTCTTGGACTTAACTTCTTTGCCATAAAATCTCCTCTCAGAAGTCTGAATAATCAAAAACTACCGTTTATTATATAACAGGCTTGCTTTTATTGCAAATATAACCTGCACTACTCGTCATCATCCAACGCCTTACGAATCTTCTCCACTTCATCTTCCTTCAGCTGTTCCAGTTCCTCCGCCTTGTCAAAGCCTTCGGTACTGTCCTTCTGGAAGAGAATTCGAATGGTTCGGAAAATCATCTTGATATCCAGCACCAAAGAATAATCTTCGATGTACATCAAGTCCAATCGCAGTTTATCGTAAGCCGATGTATTATACCTGCCGTAAATCTGTGCGTATCCGGTCAATCCGCCCTTTACCTTTTCGCGGTAAATGAATTCCGGGATTTCACGAGAGTACTTCTCCACGTGTTCCACCCGTTCCGGTCGAGGTCCGACAATGCTCATATCGCCCTTCAGAATGTTAAAGAGCTGTGGGAGCTCGTCGATTCGTGTGGCACGAATAATTCTTCCCACCTTTGTGATTCTCGGATCCTGATCCACCGCAGGAATCGGCTTATTGTATTTCTCCGCATCAACAATCATGCTGCGGAACTTGATTACATTGAAATGCTTTCCGTTGCGGGTAACCCGTTCCTGTCGGAAAAATACCGGACCGCCATCATCCAGCTTAATGAATATCGCTGTAATCAGCATAATCACCGATGCCGGAACCATGGCAATAAGGCAAAGCACCACGTCCATGGTGCGTTTTGTCATCCTCTGAGTTAAGGTTAATCCCTTTCCGTGTGTGATTACGATTGGTGTATCCAACAGGTTAAAGTCGTCTGCTCCACGAATGATAATATCGGAAATCTTCGGAACCACGTAAGCGTCAATCCCGTTAAAATAGCAGTATTTCAAGATATTATTTCTCTTCTTTCCCGGAAGATCGTTGATGATGACTCCATCATATCGATTAATCTCCGATAGGATATCGATGAAATCTGTATCTGCCGATATCGCCTTGGAAACATGATACTGGGATAACCGATTGTTGGCCTTGAATTGTAGCTTCAATGCGTTTTCCGTACCGTAAATCATCACCATGTTTTTCTTGGAATGAAGATGGAAATATATCTTCGTAAATAAGAAACAAGCGAGAATTGATGTCAGCAGCTGCACTCCTGTCAGCATCACCATCGGCATTACCGGAATCATTCCGTTTCCAATCAGCGACAGCTGCCAATACGAAATGAAATTGACCACGAAAATAGAAACGCCTTGGGAAATGACCACGTCCAGCCGCTTCAAATATCCCCAACGAAAACCTTCCGTCCACACAAATCCGATAATCAACAGAAGTGCATATACACCGGCAATTACAAATCTCCCCCGGTGCTGCAGTGGCGGAAACAGTGCCGCATCGTACTGGAAACGCCAGAAATAGAAATAAATCACCGATAGAACGGCGATTTCCGCGATGCACTCCAGCTTATCTACCACATCATTAACATATGAGTTATCTTTAATCTTATTTTTTTTATTCATATTCAGCTTTCACTCAAAGAATTTTATTCTATTGTATTATTATAACAATTTTCCGATGAAATACAAGAGGCGACCGTTCTCACCGCTGCTAAAACAGAAAATGGCTTCGGGAATTGTGGAAGTTCCCCGAAGCCATTCGTTATTATTTCAGCTGACTTTTCCATTATCGGATGACGCGCATAACGCCCTTAATCCAACTGTTTGTCAAGGAATAGGTTTTCTGCTTTACCTCTCCGTTCCGGGTACTGCCCGTATTTCCCTCAATGGTGGTGATGACATTTCCGGATACGGATTTTACCAAGCCCACGTGAGAACTGGATCCGAATATGATGATATCTCCGGCTTTCGCCTTATTGGCACTTACCCAGATTTTCTTCTTGTTCGCATAAGCAGAATAGGAAGGAACATAACCCAGATTGCCGTAGTCCTCAATATCCTTAATCAAGCTGTACAGGCCCGCCTTCTTGAAGCACCAGGTGACGAACGTTCCGCACCATGGAGTAGAGTCTCCATTCCGGAATTTCGTGCCGAAATACGCTTCCCAGTACTTCTTTCCGGTCTTGGTTCCCACTTCCTTCTGTGCAATCTTCATCAGCTCGGTTCCGGTAGTGGACTTCTGCGCCGTCAGAACGCCCTTGCTGTCCGCCTTATAGGTGGTTCCCCCGGTGGTGATTGTGGTGGAAACGGCGATTTTTCCGCCCTTCTTCACATAATACTTCTTGCCACTTACGGTAATCAATCCCTCCGTCGTCTTCACCGCTCCGGTGCCGTCAGCATAGTAATATGAGGAACCGTACTTAAACAGTCCGGTGCCCAGCTTTCCGCTGGCATATGCTTTATAAGTCTTGCCGTTCTTCGTGAAAGTATGTCCCCAGAAAATGGCTCCGCCCTTCTGGATGTAGTAGGTGCCTCCATCTACTACCAGAAAACCTTCCTTCGTCACGATTTCGCCCTTCTTGCCGGCATAGTACTTGGTTCCGGAATCTTCAAAAAATCCGGTTTTCAAAGTCCCGTCTGCATTTGCCATGTATTTCTTTGATCCGGCGGTAATCAGCCCGTTCATCGCCACGCTGCCATTCTTGTTCACGTAATAGTACTTCTTCTTGAAGCTTACCACACCCGCCTTGGATGCAATCGCTCCGTCCGAATCTGCATAGTAATACTTGCTTCCATACTTGAAGATTCCGGTTCCCAGACGACCATCTGCGAAGGCTTTATACTTTCTGCCCTTCACGGTAAAAGTATGTCCTAATTCAATTTTTCCGCCCTTCTGCACATAGTAACGGTTGCCCAAACACTCTACGAAACCGGCAGTGGTCTTTACCACGCCGTACTTATCCGCATAGAAACGGGCGGTGGTTCCATACTTAAACACACCGGTTCCCAGCTTTCCGGTGGAATATGCCTTATAGGTTTTTCCTTTTACCTTAAAGGTTCGTCCGCACTCCAGTCTTCCCGCATTCTTTGTAATGTAGTAACGGTACCCGTTCCAGCTAATAAATCCGGCCTTGGTGCGTACCACGCCGTTTTTGTCCGCATAGAAATGAGCCACCGTGCCGTATTTGAACACACCGGTGCCCAGCTTTCCGTTGCCGTAAGCTTTATAGGTCTTTCCGGACACCTTAAAGGTTCGACCGGTCATAATCTTTCCACCCTTTGTAACATAATATCGATATCCATCGCTGGTCACAAATCCGGCCGACTCACGAATCACACCCTTCGAGTCGGAATAGTAATGACTTCCGTCGTATTTATTTACTCCGTACAGCAGATGTCCGCTTTTATCAAAGCAATATTTCTTTCCGGAAATGGATTTGATCTCATCCTTATAATACTTTCCGGTTTTATAGAAATAATAGCGATATCCGCCGATGGAATGCCAACCCTTTGACATGTTCTTGGCTTTGGACGATGCAATCATTGAACGGCCTCTTACCGAAAAAGTCCGCATTCTGGCATTTCCGTCACTGTTAATCGCCCCATCGCTGTTAATGTTTCCATCGCTGTTGATGGCCGCTGCATCGCTGTTCAGCGCTCCGGTTGTTGCTGCATTTGCCGGAACAACAGTGAATAGGAGCAGTACTGTTGCCAAAGTCAGGCTTACTATTCTTTTTCCCAATTGTCTTCTCTTATTCATAATTATACCGCCTTAGTCAGTTTACCGATAAAAGCATTGTAACATTATCGGTAAACCGTTTCAAGATAAAATCAAAATAATTATTGGTTAACTCTCAATTCACCGCAAAAAAAACAACGAGGCAAATGCCTCGCTGTCTGTTTCTATTTCTGATCCAATATCTCTCGGATATCCTGTATCAATTGCGCGGATACCGTATTCAGCCGACTTTCCGCCGCTGTTTTTTCGCCGTAGAAACCGAAATAAACCTTCAGTTTCGGTTCCGTACCGGATGGACGAATCGCAATCCAGTCCATATCGTTCAGCTCATAGATGAGCAGGTTGGACTCCGGCATCCGATCGATAAATGTCTTTACATCCCGGTAATAGAGATCTTTCCCCATTGCCCCCAACTTTCCGTTGAGCAGGCGATAATGATCCATGCATCGACGGATTTTCTCAGTACCTTCCGGCCCGGAACAATCGATGGAAACGTTTTTCTCCGCCGCATATCCGTACAGACGATAAATTGCCTTCAGCTGATCCATCAGGCACAGACCATAGGATTTGGAAACCGCCGCCATCTCCGCAATGGCCAAGCAAGCTGCTACCGCATCCTTATCTCTCACTTCGGAATGGAACATAAAGCCATTTCCTTCTTCAAAACCAAACCGGAATGTTCCGGTCTCCTCCGCTTCATGATTTCGAATGCACTCTGCAAAATGTCTGGAACCCGTTAAGGTTTCAATCAATTTCACATTGTATCGCTCTGCAATCACCCGTGCCAGATTTGAAGAAACTACGGAAGTAATGCAGTAATCGTTTTCCGAAAGCTCCCCTCTTGCACTCTTCGTCGCCAGAATGTATTCCATAAGCAGAAGGCCGATTTGATTGCCGGTGAGCATCTGATACCCGCCGTCATCATCCGGCACCGCAACACCCAATCGATCGGAATCCGGATCCGTTGCAATGATAACATCTGCGGCCACTGCTCTCGCATATTTCTTCGCGAGAGCAAAACTGTCCTCCCGTTCCGGATTCGGCACCTGAAGCGTTGGAAAATTACCGTCCGGCTTTTCCTGCTCCGACACCATAAATACGCGTCGGAATCCGTTTTCATTCAACACTCGAAGAACCGGTTTCGCACCGGCACCGTTCAGCGGAGTGTACACAATTCGCAGACGTGCCTTGGAATCCTGAGATAATTTCTGGGAAATCTTCATACCGTGAAGCATCTCCATATAATCATCATCCCAATTCTTTCCAAGATATGTTACCTGTTCCTTCTGAACATAATCCTCCAGCGGCAGCATTTCCGCCAGATAATCCACTACATCCTCGAATTCCGGCATGCGTTCCTGAACCGCATTGGCTCCGGCCGGACTCAACTGTCCGCCGTCATTTCCATACACCTTGAACCCATTGTATTCCCGCGGATTGTGGGAAGCGGTGATCATTACACCGCCGGCGGTGCGATAATGGCGGATTCCGAAAGAGAGCATCGGAACCGGGCGCAGCCGATCGGAGAGGTATACTTTTATCCCTTCGCACGCCAACACCCTGGCCGTAATTTCAGCAAAATCTTTGGAATGATTCCGTGAATCGTAACACACGATAACCCCTTCTTCGGAAGCATCCGAAGCCTGAAGGCATGCCGCCAGTCCTTTAGCGGCGGACGCAACGGTGTAGATGTTGATTCGATTGGTACCGGCGCCCATCACTGCGCGAAGGCCTGCCGTACCAAAAGTAAGATTTTCACTGAATCGTTCCGTAATATCTTCCGGCGAGCTTATAATATTCAGTAGTTCCCGGCGAATCAGCGGGTCCACCTTCTTCGCATTTATCCATGCGGTGTATTTCTGAACTGCTCTGCTCTCTTCCATAGTATCATCCTTTCTAAGGCGTGATTTTTTTGTTTACTCTACCGTAACGCTCTTCGCCAAATTTCTCGGTTTGTCAATTTCACAACCCTTCGCTTTGGCAACGTAATATGCGTACAACTGCAGCGGCACTACGCTAAGAAGAGGTGTTAACTCGTCTTTCGTTCTCGGAATATAGAATACCTCATCGGAATGCGCTTCAATTTCGCTGTTTCCTTCCTGCGCCAGAGAGATGATATGAGCGTTTCTCGCTTTGACTTCCTGAATATTGGAAACCATCTTATCAAACAATCTCTCCTGAGTAGCCAACGCCCATACGATGGTACGAGGTTCCATCAAGGCAATTGTACCGTGCTTCAACTCTCCTGCGGCAATCGCAAAGGAGTTGATATAGGAAATCTCCTTCAACTTGAGGGAGCCCTCATAAGCAACACTGGAATCCACCCCACGACCGATGTAGAACACCTGATCCCGATCATACAGACGATTTGCCAGTGCCTCAATTTCCGGTGCCATTTTCAGAACATCTTCCAGCTTACCAGAAATTGCCTCCAAATCCTGTACAAAATTCTCATATTCTTCCGCTGAAATGGCAACGTTCAAATCTGCAAAGAACAGTGCCAGCAGGTACATGCACACCAGCTGTGTCGTGTATGCCTTTGTGGATGCTACAGCAATCTCCGGTCCGGCCTGTGTGTAGAACACATCGTCACTTTCTCTTGCTACGGTGCTGCCCACTACATTGACAACGGACAGCACGCGAGCGCCTTTCCGTTTCGCTTCTCTCATGGCTTCCAAAGTGTCAGCCGTCTCTCCGGACTGGCTGATAGCGATGAACAGGGTATGTTCATCCACGAACGGATCCCGATAACGGAATTCGGAAGCGATATCCACTTCTACCGGAATTCGAGCCAGCTTCTCGATTACGTATCTTCCCACCAGACCGGCATGGTATGCGGTTCCGCAGGCAACGATTACGATTTTATTAATCTTCTCGAAGTCCTCCTTGGTGAGCTGTACGGTCTCCTGCAGGTGCACGCGGCCGTTATCGTCTAGGTTCCGGCTCAGGGTTTCTCGAATTGCCGTCGGCTGCTCGTAAATTTCTTTTAGCATGAAGTGATCGTATCCGCCCTTTTCAGCCGCACTGACATCCCAGTCCACATGCATCATCGGACGTTCAATCAAACGATCTTCTTCATCATAGATGTTAACGGCATCCTTTGTTAATACAACGGTATCCCCATTTTCTAGAAGGTATACGTCTTTGGTATATGCCAGAAGTGCAGAGAAGTCCGATGCTACAAAATTACAATTGTTTCCTAGGCCTACAATCAACGGTGCATTCTTTCGATATGCCACGAACTGGTCCGGCTGGTCTTTTGCCACTACGGCAATGGCATAGGTTCCCCTCATCTCCGAAATCGCCTGATCCAGCGCCTTTTTCAAGTCGTGATTCCGGTGATAGTACTTGCTGATCAGCATGGTTGCCACTTCTGTATCGGTCTCCGTGCGGAAAACCACACCTTCTTTTTCCAGCTCCGCCTTCAGCTCTACATAGTTCTCTACCGTTCCGTTGTGAACCACAGCGATGGTTCCGTCCATATCCATGTGCGGATGGGAGTTCAAATCCGACGGTGCTCCGTGAGTTGCCCAGCGAGTATGACCGATTCCAACATGTCCGCCCAGACGCTCCTCGCCAATCAGTTTTTCCAGGTTGCTGATGGCACCTACATGCTTTCTCAGTTCAATCTTTCCATGATTCACCACCGCGATTCCGGCTGAATCGTATCCACGATACTCCAGCTTCTTCAAGCCGTTAATGATGATATCCTGTGGTTCTTTTGTTCCGATATATCCTACAATGCCACACATATTATTCTCCTTTATTCCATAAATCCTGCGGATAGATTCCCTGCTGTTTCATTTCCGCAAGAGCATTTACCACGATCTCCCGGTCTTCCCGGTAGGTTACGCCATACCACTTATCTCCGGAATAGAGAACCTGCATGGAAGCTCTGTTGTTCTGAAGTTCGTCGTTTAGCATAGACGGCAGATAGATTTCACCCTTCATCGGGTTTTCTTCCAGCACCCGGTCCAGCGATTCCGCAAACCGTTCCTTCATTACCTGTACAAACGCAGTACCAAATCCCAGCAGATTCATGGATACCGGCGATCCTTCCGGAATCACCCGATCCGTTCCGCTGATGTCTTTTCCGTGAATTTTCCCATCTTCCCGGTATCCCACTTCTGTATGCTCCTCGATGTCGGTCAGCATACCTTCTGCCGCCCGGCAGATTCCACGGGAAACCGTTCCGTTATCAGATAAGGTATTCTCGATGGAAAAACCCACCATGCAGTGATGAGTGGCATCTGCTTTCGACGTGAGATACTTGTAAATCAAGCGGAATGCTTCCGGTCCGTAGTAATCGTCAGCATTCAGCACCGCAAAAGGTGCATCGATGACATCTCTCGCAGCCAGCACCGCGTGTGCGGTCCCCCACGGTTTGGTCCGTCCTTCCGGAACGGCATAACCTGCCGGCAAATCCGTCAATTCTTGATGGACAAAATGAGTTTCGTACACCTTTCCGGCCCGTTCACCCACATGTTGGCGAAATGCTTCTTCAAAATCCTCTTTAATAATAAATACGACTCTTCGGAAACCGGCCCGATACGCATCGAACAGGGAAAAATCCATGATGATGTCCCCTTCTTTGCTAATTGGGTCAATTTGTTTGCTGCCGCCGTACCGGCTTCCCATTCCGGCGGCCATAATAACTAGTAACGGTTGCATGTCTTCTCCTTTCAGCTATCGGTTCAGCTCTGCTTCGATTCGAGCGCGAACCTTATTTTCCCCCATAATTTGCTGTATCGTCCACACATCCGGGGACTGGGAACGTCCCATCAGCGCGATTCGAATAACGGTACTAACATGTCCTACATGTCCTTTATATTCCTCCGGATTCTTCTTGTAATCCTTCGGTTTTGCTGCATAACCCTGATCCACGGCGATTTCACGAATCTTGTTGAACCAGTTTTCCTGATCGTCGTTGTGATCGTAACTGTCCAGATATGCCTGCAGAATATTCTTTCGATCGGCGGCCGCTTCTTCCGGATACTCATCTTCAATCTCAAAAGATTCGTCGAAGAAATATCCGATAAACGTCATAATCTGACGAGCGTAAATCAAATCCTTCCGCGGCTTCCGGTCTTCTCTGCCCAGATCCAGAATCTGTGTCAGAAGATCCATATCACGGAACACGTATTCATATTCCGGCGCAAATTCCTGCGACCAAGAATGCAGCCACTCTGCCAGCTCCGTCGCCGGGATGCGCAGCAAGGTGTCCTTGCTCACATCGTTCAGCTTATTCAAATCGAACAACGCGCCGGAGTTGCTCATCTTTTCCGTGGTAAAAGCAAACTCATCAATATCCGCATCCGGATTAGCCATTCTCCATTCCTCGTAATTGGAGTTCAGGATGGTCAGCAGATATTCCCGTACTGCTGCCGGATGATAACCCTGACTGCGGTAATAATCCAGTGATAATTCTGGATCCTTTCTCTTAGAAAGCTTTCTCTTGTTTCCGTCTTCTCCGATTTTCATCAGCTGAGCGGTGTGACAATAGGTTGGGAGCTCGAAGCCCAGCTTGTCAAACAGCTCTACGTGAATCGGCAGGGACGGAAGCCATTCCTCACCCCGGACCACATGGGTGGTTCTCATCAGGTGATCGTCCACCGCATGGGCAAAGTGATAAGTCGGAATGCCGGTGGTCTTGATGATTACGATATCCTGGAAGTTTTCCGGAACGTCCAGCTCACCGCGGATAGCATCCACCACCTTGGTTCTGCGAATGTCATCGCCGGCAGCATTCGGTACGCCGGAGGATTTCAGTCGGATGACGAAGTCATCGCCACGTTCCAGCCGTTCAGCGACTTCCTTTTGGAGCACCTCATCGGTCTCCCAATCTCTGTAGCGGGACCATTCGCCGTAGATTCCCGGAGCGATTTTCAGCTCTTCCTGTTTCTCCCGAATCTCGGAAATTTCCTCTTCGGAAAGGAAGCACGGATATGCTTTTCCCTCCGCAATCAATTTCTTTGCGTAGCAGCGATAGATTTCCCCTCTGTGGCTCTGGGTATAATCGCCGTAATCGCCCATATCACCATGCGCGGTAACCCCTTCATCAAACTGAATTCCGAAGAACGCCAAGGAGGAAATGATGGTTTCCACAGCATTCTCTACATATCTCTTGTCGTCCGTATCTTCAATACGAAGGTAGAAAACGCCTTCGCTCTGATGGGCCAGTCGTTCATCCACAAAGGCACCGTACAGATTTCCCAGGTGGATAAAACCGGTCGGACTCGGTCCCAGACGGGTAACTTTCGCTCCTTCCGGCAGATTTCTCTTCGGATACATTGCTTCATAATCTTCCGGCGTCCGGGTGATGTCCGGATAAATACGATTGCTTAATTCTACTGTGTTCATGTACTACTTCTCTCCAAATTTTTCTATAATCAGCTGTGCGATGTATTCCGCATCCGCTTTCAATTCTTCCGTATTTTCCCCTTCCAGCATTACGCGAATCAGTGGTTCTGTTCCGGATGGGCGAATCAGAACTCGGCCAACGCCTTCCAGTTTCTTTTCTACTTCCGCAATCCGTGCCTGTACGTCCGAATCGTCCATGGCTTCTTTCTTGTACTCCGGATTGACTTTTGCATTTACCAGTGCCTGCGGATAGATGACAATTTCCTCTCCCATCTCGCTGACTTTCTTTCCGGAAGCCTGAATGGCTTTGATGAACTGCAGAGAGGATAGCACGCCGTCACCAGTGGTAGTGTAATCCAGGAAAATCATATGTCCCGACTGTTCTCCTCCCAGAACGGATCCGGTCTTCAGCATGGATTCCAGCACGTATCGGTCGCCCACTCCGGTCACGTCAACGGAAATGCCCTGTTTTTCCATGTATTTGTGAACCCCCAGGTTGCTCATTACCGTAGCCGTAATCTTGTTATCGTATAACTTACCCTGCGACTTCAGCATCTTTCCGCAGATGCAAAGAACGTGGTCGCCGTTCAACACCTGACCCTTATCATCCACAACAATCAAACGATCGGCGTCACCGTCGTAGGCAAATCCCACATCGGCACCCACTTCTACCACCTTCTTCTGAAGGTTTTCCGGATGGGTGGAACCGCAATGCTCGTTGATATTGATTCCGTCCGGTGTATTGGAAAGCACGGTCACATCCGCACCCAGCGCCTTGTACACCGCCGGTGCAATCTGATAGGACGCGCCGTTTGCGGTGTCCAGTACAATTTTCATTCCATCCAGACGCGTATCGATGGTATTCAGCAAATCTTGCTTATATAAGCTAAAAGCATCTTCCACCGGTCTGCAGCGGCCCACGTGCTCGCCCACGTATTCCGGATGCTGGAATTCCTTGGCCAGGATGATGTCTTCGATTTTTTCTTCGATTCGATCGTCCAGCTTGAAACCCTTTCCGTTGAAAATCTTAATTCCGTTGTATTCAAAGGAATTATGCGATGCGGAGATTACCACTCCGGCATCTGCCTCGTAGTGCCGCACCAGGCGTGCCACTGCCGGGGTCGGCAGGACGCCCAGCTTGATTACGTCTCCGCCAACGGACATGATGCCCGCCGCCAATGCGTTTTCCAACAATTCACCGGAAATTCGAGTGTCCCTGCCAATCAGAAACACCGGACGATGATTTCCATTTCCCAGTACATAAGAAGCGGCTCTGCCGATTTCATATGCCAAAGTTGCGGTTAGTTCTTTGTTCGCCACTCCGCGAACGCCATCTGTTCCAAATAATCTACCCATTTAATCAGTCCTTCTTGCTTAGATATATATTAATATTTTCACTTTCTAATTCCACTTTATGTAATTTCTTTGTGGAATTCACGGTTCCTTTCAAAGAGTGAGGCCCGCTTCGGAGCCCACTTGCATCTACGCTGACATCGAAATCCTTAGCGGTCAGACTTTCCAACATGCTGCCGGTGTCCGTCACCTCTACCGTAATGGTTTTATTCTCAAAAGTCGGCTTATATTTGCTGTTAAGATTTTTCACCGTAACGTCTTTGGTTGATATTTCGATTTCCTTCGTCCGGTATTCCGTCACGTTTACGGTAATTCCAAGATTCAGAGAACTGTTGGCAACAAACACGCCATCCGGCAACTTATAATTTAACGCAAGTCGTCCGGATTCCGTCATCTTCTCCAAATCTGCCGGTTCCGCGGAAATGGATTCCACCTTTTCAAGGACTTCCTTCTTCCCTTTAATTTCTATTTTTTTCGGAGCACTATAGGTGCGCAGGTACTCGTCGTTCACCGGATTATTTACCTCGATATTCAGCGGAACGCTTTTCGTTGAACCCTTGAACACCGCCACCGACGCCTTGGCCGGATTTACTTTTACATGAGTGATTTCGTCCCCGCTGCGATTCACCGGAATGACGGAAACACTATAGGTGTGTGTCTTTCCCGTAAGCTTCTGCTCTTCCACCGGAATACGTACATATTCCACTTCTTTTACCTTGCTCTTGGCACCGGTTACAGAGAAATAGTCGCTGCTCTGTTCCTCTACAATCGGTTCTGTGCCGGAAGTGCTTTCCGTTCGGTACTCCACTCGTCCCGGCACCGACCGTGTATCCATAGCCTCCGTGTTGACCGTAACCGTTTCGTCGCTCTTGGATACGATGCTGACCTTAGGCGGAGTCTGAACGTGAAGCGAAAGGGTATTTTCTCCTTTACCGGCATCGGACAAATCCGCCCGCACCTTAATATCGCTGTCATCCATCTTGTTCAATTCACTTCGATGACCTTCCACTTCAATCTCGACGGACTTCTTGTCGGCGGACTTCAATGCAATTCCCTTCGCCTCCAAATCCTTCTCATTGGAATAGGTAATGGAAACGTTTCGGAAGGTTCGCGTCGTGGTGGGATCCACATTGTACATTACATAGAGCCATCCACAGAAAGCGATAATCAATGAAAGGATGATGTTAATTTTCCGATTATTCTCCATCCCGCGTTTCCTCCTTCCGACGATGCTTCAGCGTCCGAGTCATCCGCTCCCGGAAAGTCTCCTCCTGCGGCATATATACCCCCAGGAGTATTTTCTCTACCGATTTCAAATCCATGAATCGACGGAAGTTTCCGTTTTCCGCTACAGAAATCACGCCGGTCTCCTCCGATACAACAATTACCAGCGCATCGGACACCTCCGACACGCCCAGGCCCGCTCGATGCCGCGTGCCCAGGTTTCGGCCGATATTCTTTTTTTCCGTAAGAGGGAGAACGCAGCTGGCGGCATGAATCCGATCTCCGCGAATGATTACGGCACCGTCATGCAGCGGCGATCCTTCGTAAAACAAATTTCCCAGAAGGCGCACAGAAATCCGAGCATCCACAATAGTCCCGGTTTCAATAATATCATTCAGCATGGTTTCCCGTTCAAAAACAATCAGTGCCCCGGTCCGGGTAGCCGAAAAATCATCCACTGCTGCCACAATTTCCTTTACCACTTCAATAGCATTTTCCTTGTCCAGGCTTCGGAACTGACCGGAAACGATGTTCCGACGTCCCAGTTGCTCCAGTCCTCGACGCAGTTCCGGCTGGAAAAGGACAATCAAGGCGAAGAATCCCATGGTCACGAAATTACGAAGCAGCCAATTCAGCAGATACAGTTTCAGAAAATCGGACAGAAAGAAAACGATACCCAAAACTACCAGTCCACGAACCAATTGCTGTGCACGGGTTTCTTGGATAAATCCCAGAATCTTATAGACCAGATATGCCACAATAACGATATCCAGCACATCAATTAACCGAAATCCTACAAATACATTCTGAAAAAATTCTACCATTCTGTCCCTCGAATAATTATATACACAAAAATTCATTTAATTATAACGTGTCATGACTTTTTTTTCAAGTTCACCGCGCCAATATTCGTTCTTCTGTCACAAATACAGCACATTTTTTCACATCTTTTTTATTGTCCTTTCGGCACCGCATTAAAACAGTAAACCTGAAATTTAAATTCACTTTTTCTGCTATTCGATTGCGTCGATACCGGGGAGATGAAAAAAACCTGCATCCGGAAAGCATTGTCAAGCGATTGCTGCCCGGTGCAGGTCAATTTCTGCCTTATTCTTCTAATTGATTCTTTCTCTTCCCTTTGCGCAGAACCACAACCAGCAGTCCCAGACCGATGATTGTCACCGCAATTCCGGCCCTCAGCCCCGGATAGCGATATCGAAGAGTAATCTCATGCTTTCCCGCCGGCACTTTGATGCCGGTAAAGCCCAGATTCGTCCGGTTGATTTTATCCGCCTTCTCCCCATCCACGTATGCGGTCCATCCCGCATTGTCGATGATGGAGAAGTACATAATTCGATCCGAATCGTTATTCACCATTCCGCGAACGGTTTTGTCATCGAAAGAAACATCCTTTAAGCTGTTTTCGTCCAGTACAGATGCGTCTTGGTCGTAGCTCTCCATCGGGATTCCGTACACTTTGATGGCGTCATATTTATAGAATCCCGCCTTATCGAAATGGATGCGGATATCCCCGCTAAAAGAGTCGTAATATCCCAGGTTGATATTGTAATCGCTGATATCGTTGAGGCCGGTGTTTCCGTACTTGTAACACTCTCCGGTTTTGCTTCGGTCTCCCTTCATAGCTGTAATGATGAAACTGGTGCCTCCGGTGTAATCGTTCCGGTACAGATATTCCTTCAGCCGATTGTATCCCTGATCCGCCACCGTCTCATCCTTCAAATGAATATGCTGATCCCAGGTAATCGGTTCTCGGTCCAGCCCCTGGAAGGACACCACAATCTGCATGTTCTTCCAGGTCTTCGGAACGTGAATGTTGAAGTAATTGTCCTCTTCACTGTCGTCCCCCTTCTGAACCGTCATTTCCCCCTTCTTTACGCCCTTCAGCTTCACGTTATATGGGGATGTGACGGAACATTCCAGCGACTGCACATCTGTATGCAGTTCCGAAATTTTCGCGTGCTTCAGTCCGGAAACCTTTGTCGCTTCTCTGTCCGGCACCACTGCCGCCTGAAGCATCACCTGCTCCCGCTCAAGAGGTGCGAATTTCTTCAGCTCCGATTCCGTAATATACTGCGAGTAACCGGTTCCGATACCCATGCAGTGCTTGTTTCGGTACACCTCCACCCCATCGATGGTCTTCTGATACTCGAATCCGTACGGCACGTAACCCGGCTTTTCCGCCTCTTTGTAGTTCTTGTCCCGAAGGAAATACTTTACGCCCAACAGGTAGTCCATTCCCGGACGGTTGTCGTTGGAAAGGCTGACAATCCGCCGGTTATACCCTGCGTTATTTCCCAGCATTTTGTTGAAATACAACCAGTCGCTGCTGATGGAGGAGAAATACTCATAGATAGATCTTCCGCCAAACACGATATTCACATTGGATTTCTCAAAACCGTCATCCAACTGATCTGTGCGATAAAAAGAAGTATCTTCCGCCTGAATGTCCGGCACCACCCGCTGAACGTATTGGTCATACAATTCCGGCATTGCGCCTTTATCAATATACGTCTTAATCCGCTGGGATCCGCCTTCACCGGCTCCCGTCATCATAATCCAGGAATTGAGTCCCACATTTACCACCAGTATTGCGGTAATTACGGCAGTCATCCCTCGATACACCTTTGCTTTGCGCTGCCCCGACTTCGGAACCCGCAGTTCCCGAACGGCCAGTGCAGCAAGCAGCGGGAACATCATGCACAGGGAAAGCAAGGATTCCCAGGCGATATTGTGCTTCAGCATCTTCAGGTAGAAAATGCAAAGCAGCACCACCCAGACGCAAAGGAAGAACCACCAGCCCAGCAGCACCATCATTCGCTTTCGGCTGCCCAGCACTTCATGATCCAGGCACTCCATGGCCGCCCACACCAGGAAAAAGGTCAGGACGAAATACCATCTGCCCACGGAATAGCTGAATCCGTTCAGGATTTTTCCCGTCACCGGGAACAATCCGATAATCAGGCAGAAAATCGCAAAGATTCCGGCAGTGCTCTTCTTCTTTCGAACGGTCCAAATAATCATCGGCATCAGTGCCGTCACCAGCAATCCGGCAAAAACCGCGCTGTACGCCTCATGCACCTCGTTCAGCGAGACCAGCGCCGTCGGCATGGCGAAATATGTTTTTAGGGAATAGAACACTCCCTGGTTCGCGTCGTAATCGGAATTGATTACCGCCGATGTGGTGGTGTAAATGATGGATTCCACGAAAATTGCGGAAATCATCAGTCCGATCAGCCCATCTCCGATAAAACCACCAAAGTGCCCGGCAAAGGACTTCCACGCCGGCTGATCCGGCGGCAGGGTGGTACGAAGGGCTCCGTTCTTTCCGTAGAAGTGGAAATATCTCACGATAAAGTACAGAATTACGAAAATTCCGGCGATATATGCCCACAGAACGGTGGAGGCCAGAAACAGCACTTCCGCCACGATGAACACTAGCGGCGATTTCCCCTTCAGAATCCGTTCCGCCCCCATAATGAGAATCGGGAACAGCATCATGGAGTTATTAAAGGTTCCCTGGGTCAGAGTAGCGATAATCGCCCATCCGGAGAAGGCGTAGGCAAATGCGCCCAGAACGTTCTGTTCGGTGGTTAGCTTTACTTCCCGACCGAAAATCAGGAATGCCACGCCGGCCAGATACTGCCGAAGAATCGTGACGAAATCGTAGGCCATATCTAAATATTTCTGAGGAAACGCCAGCAGCAGGTATGTCAGCGGATTGGTCAGTTTTCCTTTGAAGGTATCAAAGAAGCTTGCGCCCAGTCCCACGTCCCAGGACCAGCCTTCGCCGCCTTGCGCCAGAACACGCTTTAATTTGGTGTAGGAGGGATAATGCTGCATCAATCCGTCGACGTTTCCTTTTCCCTTCAGGAGGGTTTTCTGATACACGAAGAATGCCGCAAAGACCAGAAGTGCGGTCACGACAAACAGACCGGTGTACACCAGCCACTGTTTCTTCCAGTTCCACTCTCTGCTCAGTTCCGGTTCTGCATAATGCCGGGACGTCCCTCTCATTTCACTCTCCTTACTTCACCGAAAATCTACCGATTTCCGTACATCTTCTCGTAGTATTCCATATAGTCGCCGGAAATGATATTCTTCCACCAGCTTTCGTTGTTCAAATACCAGTCGATGGTCTGACAAATTCCGTCGTCGAACTTCGTCTCCGGCATCCAGCCCAGTTCGCCGTGAATCTTGGACGGATCGATGGCATAACGAAGATCGTGACCCTTTCGGTCTCCCACAAAGGTAATCAGGCTTTCTGGTTTGCCCAGCTGCTTCAGAATTGTTTTTACCACATCCAGATTGGAGCGCTCGTTGTGTCCGCCGATGTTGTAGACCTCGCCCACCTTTCCGTTCTCCAGAATCATGTCGATGGCCCGGCAGTGATCTTCCACGTAGAGCCAGTCCCGCACGTTCTCACCGGTACCGTATACCGGCAGCGGTTTGTCGGCCAGCGCATTGGCAATCATCAGCGGAATCAGCTTCTCCGGAAACTGATACGGTCCGTAATTATTGGAACATCTGGAAATCGTCACCGGAAGGCCGTAGGTTCTGTGATACGCCATGGTCAGCAGATCCGCAGATGCTTTGGAAGCGGAATACGGGCTGGACGCCTGCAGCGGCAGGTCTTCCGTAAAGAACAGGTCCGGCCGGTCCAGCGGCAGATCTCCGTAGACTTCATCGGTTCCCACCTGGTGGAAACGCCGGATGCCGAACTCCCGGCACGCATCCATCAGCACCTGAGTGCCCAGAATGTTGGTGCGAAGGAAAACGCCCGGATCCTCAATGGAACGGTCCACGTGGGATTCCGCTGCGAAATTCACCACTACGTCCGGATGATGCTCTTCAAATACCTTGCGAACCCCTTCTCGATCCGTGATATCGCAGCGCACAAAAGTAAAATGATCCTCTTCCATCACCGGCGCCAGGGTCTCCAGGTTTCCGGCATAGGTCAGGGAATCCAGCGCGATAATATCGTACTCCGGATGGGTCTTTCTCATATGAAAAACAAAATTACTTCCGATAAATCCGGCCGCACCGGTTACTAGAATTTTCATCGTTCAATCTCCTTTTCTTCTTCAATCCCGATTAGAGCAGGGAAAGAATGTACTGTCCATACTGGGTCATCTTCAAGGACTCACCCACCTCGCGAAGCTGCGCATCGTCAATGAAACCCTTTCTCCAAGCGATTTCCTCCAGGCAAGCGATGTAGAATCCCTGTCTGGCCTGAATGGTGGATACGTATTCCGATGCGTTCAGCATGCCCTCCGGCGTACCGGTATCCAGCCATGCCATACCTCTGCCCATCAGCTCCACCTTCAGCGTGCCTCTCCGCAGGTATTCGTTGTTCACTGCCGTAATTTCAATCTCTCCGCGAGCCGACGGTTTCACGTTCTTGGCAATTTCAATGACATCGTTATCGTAGAAATACAATCCCGGCACCGCGAAATTGGACTTCGGCTGCTTCGGTTTCTCCTCGATGGAAACCACGTTTTTTTCCGAATCGAATTCCACCACGCCGAACGCCGTCGGATCCTTTACCGGATATCCGAACACCGTCGCTCCCGTCTCATGGGAAATGGCTCTCTTGAGGATTCCGCTCAGGTCCTGACCGTAGAAGATGTTGTCGCCCAGAACCAGGCAAACATTGTCGTCGCCGATAAATTCTTCACCCAGAATAAATGCGTCCGCCAGCCCTCTCGGCTGATCCTGCACCTTGTATTCGAAATGGACGCCCAGGCTGCTTCCGTCGCCCAGCAGCTCTTTATAACCGTCGATGGCCTCCGGCGAAGATATAATCAAGATGTCCCGGATGCCCGCCAGAAGCAGCACCGAAATCGGGTAATACACCAGCGGCTTATCGTAGATCGGCAGCAGCTGCTTCGATACCGCCTTTGTCATCGGATAGAGTCTCGTTCCCTTTCCCCCGGCTAAAACAATTCCCTTCATACAATTCTCCTACTTTCTTTTCTGATTCTAATAAACAGAATCATTCCTAATATAATGGTTAATATCGTCATAATTGTGGTGTACAGCACCGTCGCACCCAACATGCCGTAGTTTCGCACAAATACTCCCGACAGGGTAAAAGCAGCCAGCGCCGCGGCTCCGTAGCTGTAGATCAGCGTCCGGTGCATCCGCACAATGGTGATGACCGTATTGAAGAATACGGAGTAGGCCAGCATTCCGCCGCCCAGCATCACGATGATCAGCTCCTTCCGATGTCCGGCCAGGTTCATTCCGAAGATCCAGCTCAGCACCGGTATTCCGATGGTGGCCGCCACCGCCAGTCCCAGCACCGTAAGTCCCAACACCAGAACCATCTGCTTCCGGATAGCTTTCTTGAACCGCTGGATTTCCCCTTTCGCCCAAATCTCCGCATAGGATGTGAGAATCGGATTAAAGATGAAATGCACCACCAGCTGTACTACGAAGGCCGGCATAAAAATGATGTTATACATGGCCTGGATTTCTTCCGTGAGATAGGCATCGATGGCATACTTCGGCGCGTTGCTCAGATACATGTTCAGGAACAGGCTGAGAAACAGCGGAAAGCCTTCCTCCATCATCATCCACATCCGCCGCATGTTAAACTCCGGCCGCAGGGCACAGAAATCCGTCGCCACATTCATGGAGGTGAAACCGGCCACTACGACGGATACAATCACGCACATCAGAATGGCGCTCACCAGATTCCGAGTCACCAAATACGTTGCGGAAAAGGATATCATCTCCATCAGATACCGGAAGGAGGATGACTTCGTCGCTACATCCAGTCTTCCCATCTGCTGCATCCGTCCGTGAACCACATCCGTAAAGGCCTGAACGCACTTCAGCGCATTTACCAGAAGGATGACGATGAACTTCTGAAAGTCATATCCCAGACATACGGTGCCATACAGGCAATATCCCAGCGCCGCCAGCATCATCACCACACAGGTGATAATCCGAATTCCGTAGTACTCCGCGAAGGAATACTTTTCCCGGATGTCCGAGGACTGGAACTTCCGGAATCCGTACTGTCCCACATACAGCATCAGGGCCGCCACCGCATAGGCGATGCTGAACACGCCCGCATCGTAGACGCCCTGGCTCCGGGTCAACACCAATGTCATTACCGGGGATTCCCCGGCACTGAGCATGGCGTTAATCATATTCCACAGATAGCTGCTCCGCTCGATATTGTCGGATTTCTCCAGACGATTTCGAATTCTTTTAAGCATATGTCACCTATTTATGGTAAAAACCGTGAACCGCATCGATGACCTTCTGCTGATCGCTTTCCGACAGATTGTAGTACATCGGCAGTCTCAGCAGGCGTTCACTTTCTTTTGTGGTATATCGATCCTCTCCGTGGAACCGTCCGAACCGCAGGCCCGCCGGTGCGGAGTGAAGCGGCACGTAATGGAATACCGCTGCGATGTCCCGCTCCTTGAGGTAGGAAATCAGGGCTTTCCGCTCTTCCATATCCTTTGTCTTGATGTAGAACATGTGGGCATTGTGGGTGCATTCTTCCGGAATGTACGGAAGCTCGATGACACCCTCCTGCGCCAGATCCTGTAGGCCTTCGTTGTAGCGCGTCCAGCTCTGAAGGCGATTCTCGTTAATCTCATCCGCCATTTCCAGCTGTGCCATCAAATACGCCGCATTGATATCGCTTGGCAAGAAGGAAGACCCGATGTTCACCCAGGTGTATTTATCCACCTGACCTCGGAAGAACCGGCTCCGGTCCGTTCCCTTCTCCCGAATGATTTCCGCATCTTCAATCTGCTCCGGCCGGTTGATCAGGATGGCACCGCCTTCGCCCATGCTATAGTTCTTCGTCTCGTGGAAACTGAAACAGCCGTAATCGCCGATGCTGCCCAGCGCCCGGCCCTTGTAGAACGCGTTCACGCCCTGCGCCGCATCCTCCACAACCACCAGGTTGTGTCTCTTTGCAATATCCATGATGGTGTCCATTTCACAGCCCACGCCGGCATAGTGCACCGGGACGATGGCTCTGGTTTTGTCCGTGATGGCATCTTCAATCAGCTTCTCATCGATGTTCATGGTATCCGGACGGATGTCCACAAAAACCAGCTTTGCCCCGCGCAGCACAAACGCGTTCGCGGTGGACACAAAGGTGTAGGACGGAAGAATCACTTCATCCCCCGGCTGAATATCGCTGAGCAATGCCGCCATCTCCAAAGCCTGTGTGCCGGAGGTGGTCAGAAGGGCCTTTGCCGTTCCGGTATGCTCCTCAATCCAGGCGTTGCAGCGCTTGGTGAATTCCCCATCTCCACAGATCTTATGGCTGTCGATAGCCGCCTTCATGTATTCGGTTTCTTTTCCCACATAAGGTGGAACATTGAATCGTATCATAGTTACTCCCTTTCATATTCTAGATCCCATAAAAAAAATACGAACTTCTTTCAGACTGTCCCGAGCGGCCCGGAAGGTTACTGTTTCCCCAGGTCTTCGAAATTCACGGACGAGTCCGAATCTTTAGTATAAATTTCTCTCACCACGAACTGCGGATTGTTGCCCATTCCCAGGAACATTCGTCCGATGTATTCCCCAATCAGTCCCAAAGAAAACAGAATCAATCCGGAGAAAAAGAAGATGGCTGCCATCAGGGATGCCCAGCCCATCATCATGGCCGGATTCATGATTTTCCGCACAATCACCACGATGGTGCCAATCAGTCCCAGCATGGAAAAGACCATTCCCAGGCAGGTGGCCATGCGCAGTGGAACGACAGAATATCCTACAATATTGGACCAAAGCTTGATTAGCTTCTTAAAAGTATATCCGGACTGCCCGTACGCTCGGTCGAAATGCTCCACCGGAATGCAGGAGATGTTGCGGGTGGTGCGGAGCACCAGCCCCTGCAGATGGGTGTACGGCTCTTTGTACTGGATGATGTAATCCCGAACGAATTTTCTCATCACAAAGAAGCTGGATGTCTTCATCCCCTTCGGTTTCCCAATCAGGATTCGAATCGATTCGAAGTGAACCCAGCTTCCGAAGTTCCGAAAACGACTGTGCTTCTTTTCCGGATAGTATCCATAGACCACATCATAGCCTTTTTCAATTTCCTCAAAGAGTTTCGGCAATTGGGACGGACGGGTCTGCAGATCGTCATCCATGGAGATGATGTAATCTCCTTTGGCGTAATTCATTCCCGCAATAGACGCGTTGTGCTGACCGGAATTCTTCGCCAGCTCGATGGCCTTTACGCAGGAATACTCATTGGCCAATGCCTTCAGCTCCTGAAGGGTTGCCCCTTCGTCCGGTGAATGATCGTCCACCAGAATGAATTCGTAGGGTTTCCGATCGATTCGTTCCATTTCCTGTATGGTGCTCTCCACCACTTCTCGGATGGTGTGAGACGAGCAATAACAGGGAATGACAAATGAATAAGACATACATGTTCCTCTTTTCGTTGTTAATACTTACATATTCTAATATTTTTATGCGGCAGAATCAAGTGATTACACCCGAAAGGAGGAATCCGGCGCTTTCGCATCGGATTCCTCCTCGTATCAGCAATTCGATATTCTCTCCACCGCACTCGTGGCTGTTCTAGTTCATCGGAACCTTATCATAGTTAATCCGAATCAGCACGGTGATGTTCTTGTTGGCATACTTCTTCGTTCTCGGTCCCAGGTTCTTGCTGCTCACATCCGAACCGCCGGCGGTGTACCACAGCATGTTTCCGTTGGAATCCTTTCCGGCGTAGACGCAGGTGTGCGTCTTCCATCCGACGATGTCCCCCGGTTCCAGTCCGGCACTTCCCGGATGACCCAAGTTATACTTCACGGTGAAATACTCCGAGTTCTTGATGTAGGAAGCACCCTTTCCGTGAAGGGTATCAGAAATGTAGAACGTAGTTCCGTGAGGCAGAAGGCCCATTCTCTGAAGGCCCCATGAAATATAAGCCGCACAGTTCACGTGATGATTTCCGTTTACTGCGGATTCATATGAAGATGCCGGATGATACCAGCTGTAGGTAATTCCGTGGGCGAAAATCTGACCTTCCAAAGTCTCCAGAGTATCCAGCCACTTCTCGGTTCCCTGGGTCTTGGTCCGTTCCGCCTTTCCGGATTTGATAACCGCCTTGCTCTCATCCTCCACGGTCAGCTTTGCTTGCATAGCCGCCACATTCAAGGACGTGGAAATCTCCGCTGCCGCATCATAATCCTCCGTCTTGCGATCCGCATTGACCGGCTTCATCAGTGCTCCGACCAATACCAAATCCAACACCAGCATGATACCAATGAAGCCTATTAACTTATGTTTCGTTTTCAGAATTCGCTTCATGAATCCTCCCCGGTATTCGTTATCTTCTGCGTTTAAATATATCGCTTAAGTATACCACATTCGAAACAATTTGTGTATCGGAGAATCGTATCGAATTATTGTTTTTTGTTTTTTAAGCCGCTATCTATTTGGTCTTTACCTTCTTCGCTGCGGACCAGCCGGAATACAGCTTGATGGTTTTTTTGCCGCTCTTTACGGTCTTGTAAGTACGAACCTTAACGTAATAGGTTTTCTTCTTGCTCAGCTTCTTTACGGTCTTCTTCACGGTTCCGTTCTTGGAAACGGTGGTGGTCTTCACCTTCTTGGCAAATTTCTTGCTGGTAGAATATGCCAGCTGGTATCCGCTGGTCTGCGTCTTCTGCTTCTTCCAGGTTGCCTTGAAGCTCTTCTTTCCGGCTTTCACGGATTTCAGCTTCGTTCCCTGCGGTACTACGTTATAGGTTCTGGTATAGGTTCCCTTGTACTCACCCTTAAAGGTTACCGTCACTGCGTACTTGCCCACGTTCTTGCAGCCGGAGCTGTACTTCACGGTGTAGTCAGAAGCCGGAATCTTGTTTCCCTGATCGTCCTTTGCCACAACGCCCGGCTTGTGTGCCTTCTTGTTGTAAGTGTAAGATGTCTTGGTCAGTGCGACGGACTTCACCTTTTTCTCTACGGCCGGCGTATTCCCGCCCGGGTTTTCGCCCGGGTTCGGCTCTACGGTTTCAGACTTCTTCGCAATCTGAATATGCTGTCCTTTCTCTTTCTTTGTGGTGTAATATCCGTCTTCCGGATTGGAAACCGTTTCTACACCGACTTCCCAGTATGCGGCGTCTTTATACTTCTCGTCTTCTACCGACGGGAACGCTGCATCGAAGGTCCTTTCCGTTTCCGTTCCGGCTGCGACAGCTTCCTTTTCGCTGCACTGGGCAAGGATTCTGCCCTTTTCGTCATAGAGGTTCATCACATAATAGAATTTGTCCGGCAGATTGGTTCCCTTTACGCGGATGGCTGCGGTACCACCGGTTCTTGCCACTTCCGCACCGCCGCCGGTTACCTCCGTAACGGTAACTTCCGGTTTCTCACTGCTTGCGCTCTTGAGGGTCAGCTGTACCGTTTCGCCGGCGTAAGGCTTTCCGTTCACCGATGCGATATACGGCTTTGGATTAGATAAATTAGCATCTTTAATGTCCACTTTGAAAGGTTCCCCTTCAACGCAGTAACCACTTTCTCCCACTGGTTTTATCAGATATTCACCAAAGCCTCCGTCTAAAAGCATATCCGTATCATTGATTATACTAAATTTAGAGATTTCTCCATTTGCATCGGTTTTATCGAAGTCATAGATTTCACCGTCTTTTTCAAACACCAATTCCATATCCGCCAATGGATTGCCGGACGAATCCACAACCTTTATATTCAGTTGATCCGGATAAGTAGCTGCGTCTGCCTTCATCGGTGCCATGGTGAACACCATTCCGAGAATCATTACCGCCGTCAGAATTCCGGCGGAAAGCTTCGCCTGTAACTGTTTCATTTTCCCTTTTCTCCTTTTCTTTGTGCCTTTCATAAGCGTAAATATAAGTTAGTGTTATCCTGTTCCGAGGGCCCCTTCCAATTGATTATCGCCGAAAATTAACACCCGCGTTATTGCTATTTTCTATACAATTTCTTGGCGAAATTGTACAGCCCGTTCTGCCACACGGTAGTTTCGTGGCCGCCCGCCGTGTCGTAGAAATCGTGGGAAATGTTCTGCGCCTTCATATATCGGTCCAGTTCATAGGAAACATTTCTGCAGACCTTGTCGGAACGTCCCACCATCACCATCAACACATCAAAGGGCCGATTCTTGTTCTTCGGCAGATTTAAATCTCGCAGGGGTGCTTTGAGTCCGGTGCCATTCGCCGCTTCCACGGAAACGGAAGGGGAAAAGCTGCCCACCGAGCCGAACTGCTTCGGATATTTGTACGCCAACGCCAGCGCATTTCGTCCCCCCAGAGAATTGCCGGCCACCGCCGTACTCTTCCGACCTTTTTTTACCGAAAAATGACGTTCGATATAGGGCTTCAGATATTTCACCACCTCTTCCGGCGTGGTGTCAAAAGGCTCCAGGCTTTCCGTAAAGGACAGCCCTTCCACGCTTTCCGCCGCATTTACGTTGCTGTTGGGACACACCACAATCATTTCCGGAACGTCCTCAAAGTAATACAGGTTCTGCAGGATGATATTCGCTTTTTTGTTCGCCCAGGTCCGGTGGCTTCCGCCCCAGCCATGGAGCAGGTACAGCACCGGATAGGTTTTCGCCGCATCGTAGTCCGCCGGGAGGAAGACCATTGCGTGTCGGCAGGTGTGGGTGATCCCGGAATCGTACTGAATCAGCTTCGGCTTCGGATACGAATAGCCGGGCTGTTTGCGGATAAAATAAGGATCCGGTGTTTCCTCCACGATTCCGTCCCGGTTCGCTTTTTCGTGAAGCGCCTCCACTTCCGCTGCCACCGCCTTCTTCGTCTCTCCCCGCTGAATCCTCTTCGTCACAATGCCGGACTTCAGGACCGCAATCCCGGTTATCAAAAGAATCAGCAGGAACGCGGCCCGGCGCCTGCGCTTTTTCGTTGTTTTTCTCACAGTGGTTTTTCTCACAGTTCTTCTCCCATACAATTTCAATCCGGAAGCATTTCACTTCCGGGAAGCAAACTCCAAATAAAAAACATATACCCAACACCCCGGAGGCATCAAAAGTTTCGTTTATACTATATACTATTGCATACGTGAAATTTTTCAATTTCGTTCACACGAAAAAAGAAAAGTATAAGGAGAAAAAATATGACTCAGAACAACATGCCGCCGGCAGGCACAACCCCTGCTCAGCGACCGGTCTTGGAAAGAATTAAAAAGCTGTCCAACGCGCAGCTGAAATACATCGCATTTATTTCCATGTTCATCGACCATTTCAACAAGAGCATGATCTACCCGAATCTGGACAGCGGAAAGCTGCTGTACCTCAGCAACATCTTCGACATCCTGGGACGCATTGCCTTTCCGCTGTTTGCTTTTATGCTGGTGGAAGGATTCTACCGCACCCACAGTCGCTGGCACTACCTGGGAAACCTCCTGCTGTTTGGCGTCATTTCCGAGGTTCCGTTCGACCTCTTCACCACAAAGGAACTCATGAACTGGCGCTGGAACAACGTGATGTTCACCCTGGCCTTCATGCTGGTGACCATTTGGATTGTGGATGTCATCCGCGAGAAAATCGGCGACGAGAAGAAATGGCTGTGGTTCCTCATTTCCATTCCGGTGGTCGCCATCATGTGCCTCCTGGCCATGTTCTGCAGCCTGGACTACGATTACAACGGCATCCTGATGGCCTACTTTTTTTACCTATTCCGGAACCATCCGTTCCCGCGAATTCTCTTTGGATACCTCTCCGTGGTAAAAGAACCTTGGGCACTGCTGGGTCTCGGTCTCACCCTGACCTACAACGGCGAGCGGGGAAAGCAGTCCAAATTGCTGAACTACCTGTTCTATCCGGTGCACCTGCTCATTCTGGGACTGCTCCGGTTCTACTTCAACATCTAGATTCTCACCGATTTCGCGCCTTCATCAAATTTCTTGAACACGATGCTTCCGATAAATCCGGCAATTCCGCCACCGACTGCCGCGATGGCCAGCGCCATTACCACCTTGCCCGGTGCATTAAAGGCAAATGGGGCCAGCATTCCCGGAATCGGGGAGGCGGTGCCCGGTGCGTTGTTCACAATGCCCAGCATCGCGGCGCCCACTCCGGCAATTCCGCCGCCGAAGAAGTTGGAACCGTAGATTGGAATCGGATGGGTGGTGACGATATCCGCCTGAGTCAGCGGCTCCAGCATGACCGCAATCACGTTTCCGTTATTTCCAAAGTGAAGTCTTTTGAAAATCGTTCCGTTGGTAAAGGATCCGCCGAAGCAAGCCACGGCGGCAATTCCCATCGGAAGTCCGGTCAGTCCCAACATAGCGGTAAGGGCCATGGAACTCAGTGGGGAGGTGCAAATCATCTTGATAATTCCGCCCAGAAGGAATCCCATGATGATCGGGGATGTGAGGGTCGCCTCCGTAATTGTTTTTCCGATAATCGAAAGCACCATCGTCACCCCCGGATTCACGAATGCCGCAATGGCTCTTGCCACCGAAGCAACAGCCAGAGCGCCCACAATGACGTCCAGCCCTTCCGGAAGTTTTTTCTCGATGACCGGTCCGATTAGGCCCACCACGTAGCCGGCAATAAAGCCCGGGAGAATTCCGTATCCGCCCACGGCAACTCCGGCACACATGGACAGTACCGGACTGGCACCCATACCCATGGGCACCAAGGCCGCTGCCGCTACGCCGCCCATTCCGCCGGCAATGGAGCCCACATCTTTAAAAAACGAAATACCGAAAAGATCGCCGGCAATATAACTCATAATTGCTTCCACCAAGAAGGTTGCCACTGCCGCGTTTGCCATGCCGGACATCGCGGCCTGCCCCTTGGGCATTTTCAAACTAAACAGGGAAAAAGCCGCTAATGTAATCAAAAGCAGTGCAATTCCAGAAATAATCGTAACCATTCATTTCCTCCAAAACCTTACCAACACTCTACTTCACGGAAATATTTTCAAGTTCCTCTGCCAAAGCCTGCGCTCTTTCCGTCAGTTCTGACGGTGCCTTGCTTGCCGAAAGCTTGTTATACAGAGCCCTTGCGGTTTCCGCCGCATCTGACATGCTTTCATCTACCTCGCCGGCGCTCGCATTCACCTTATAGGCTTTTCCGTCCACAACCTCCACACCGCTTCGAGGCATCCGCGTGATTCGAATTCCGTATCTCAAGATAACCCGATAAATGGCCAATATAATTGCCGTTCTCACAAACGCAATCAACAGCAATGCGAATATCGTGGAGGCGTTCCCCATCTCGCTGCCGATTCGAATGTACAGCTCCGCCAGGTTGGCCGCAAAATCCGGAACAAACAGGACGATGAACAGGGTCCAGCTCCGCCCTTCCGAATATACGTAGTTGTACAGAAGGTAAATTACTACGCCGAACACAATGTAGAATACAAACTCCGGCATTCCCGTTTTCCAGATTTCCGCAGAGGTGAGCACCTTGCCCGCACCGGCGATGGAACGGGTCACCATCACGCCGGTGGCCGACAGAAACATCACCGGCATTGCGGCAAACTCATCTAAGAGCAGCATCAGCAATGCAAACACGATAACACCCGCTGACGCAACAAAGTTCCGGGTGAACAGATGCACATTAATCTGTGCCGTCAGCACTACCAGAACCGAATAGAACAGCGTATAGATAAATTGATTTTTCTTGTTGGATGGATCTCCATTCATGATACTCCATTCCCTCCTTCGAAAATTGTTGGCACAAACAATAAACTTTCATCGTTCTTTATATTCTAGCACAATTGCATTGAAAAGTATACACGACTATCCATCAAATTTCGTTATAGCTCATATTCGGAATCCGTTTCTCCATAAAAACACCGGCAACTCGGAAGCTGCCGGCAAACCAATTCAGTTTTTGTTTTGATATAGGCCTATGCTAAAAGCAGAGGAGTAATTCAGTCAAATTATTTCGTCAGAACTTTCTTATGGTATCCACGTTTTCCACAATGGGGACAGGTCATTTTTCGGCTCAGTCCCATATGAGGAGCCAAAAACACCTCTTTCATGGACGGCACGTATTTCCATCCGCAGTTCGGGCATTGATAGTATCCGGCATCGTGCTCAATTCGAAGGCAGTATACCATCCCTGTCGCTAAGATGATGCTTCCCATCAGAATCATTCCCACTCGCCACTTTACGTCATCCACCGCAAAGGATGCCGAGAAAATCAACAGCATAAAGGAAACGGTGCTCGTGTATCCGATGACCTTTTCCAACGAAAGCAGCTTCTTGTTGTTCAGCATTTCCTTTTTTGTCAGCTCCAACAGGTTCTGTTCCGCTGTGTTTCTGTAATCTTCCATCTCGATGTGCTCTCCGGTCAGCAATTCATTAACACTGATTCCCAGCAATTCGCACAGGTCTGGCATTATCGAAAGGTCCGGCATGTTCTTTCCCCGTTCCCACTTTGACACGGCTCGGTCGGTAATCCCCAGCTGCTCAGCTAAGGCCGCCTGAGTGAACGATTTCTCCTTTCGGCATTCTGCAATAAACTTTCCGATTTTATCTTGATCCATGAGAGCAACCTCCTTTCCGCTCTTAATCTACCGCAAGCTGAAATCCATTCACACATACCTGCGGTTGATATTTGAGATTTTCAGCGATTACTGCTCAAACCAGGCAACAGCGCGAATCGGTGAACCGTCGCAGTTCTCCACCTTTAGCGGAAAGCAGCTGAACCAAAACAAATCCGTTCCGCACAGATTCAGGTTCTTGAGGTTCTCAATATTTACAATATCCTTCTCTTCAAAAAGTCGATGATGGCGAATCAATTTTTCATCCGAGATGGGATCCAACCCGATTACGTCAAATCCTATTCCCTTGTAATTTCCGGACAGGATATATTCCATTACCTCCTCATCAATGCACGGATACTCCCCAAAGTAGCCTGCAGTCCCCCATCGACAGTCCCAGCCCAGATTGAACAGCAGAAAATCCGCCTGCTCGGCTTTCTCTCCGGCTCGGCGAATGCAATCCATGGTAATGGCCTGACCTTCTTTCAGTTCTCTGCAGTCGATGACCAGCGCCTTCCCGATGAACTGATCCACCGGAAATTCATCCAGCGTGGTTCTCCCCGAAAAAATATGTGCCGGAGGATCCATATGCGTCCCCGTGTGGGTGTACATCTGCATCAGTGTTTCTTTGAACCCGTCGCTCTCGTACGAGCTGGTTGGACTTAACTTCGGCGGCTCCGTCCCGGGGTATACCGGCATGTTTTCACGAATCGTATGCGTTAAGTCGATTACTTTCATCTTCTGTCCCTCCGCGTTTTTCTTTTTCGGGCATCTTACAGGCACATCTTGAAAATATTTATAACGTCATTTTTATCCAGCGGCACAAAAGCATTCCCAAGATTGCCCAACCGAACTGCCTTCGCTGCCATCACTTCGAAATTGCTGTCATCGATTTCGATTTCCGACAGGCGGCTCTTCAGACCTAAGGTCCGGAACAGGAATTCTTCCACAAGGGCAATGCTCTTCTTGGCAACTTCCATTGGCTCGAGGGATGCATCCAGACCGAATACACTGCAACCGAATTGGTAGTATTTGGATACAGTGGTTTCATTCAGGCAATACTCCAACCACTTCGGCGTCAGAATCGCCAGTCCCAATCCGTGGGTGATGTCGTAAATGGCTGACAGCTCGTGTTCCATCGGGTGACAGCTCCAAGACTGACGTTTTCCGCCCTCCACAAAACCATTAATCGCCCAGGACGAAACCCACATCAGATTCGCTCTTGCCTCGTAATTATCCGGCTGCGCCATGGCAACGGGAGCGTACTTGATAATCGTCTTCATCAAACCTTCCATCACGGTGTCCAGCATGTAGAGGTCCTTGTTCATATCAAAATAAACTTCGATCACATGACTGAGCATGTCCGCCGCACCGCAAGCCGTCTGGTAAGGGCTGACGGTATAGGTAACCGTTGGATCCAGGAATGAAACCTTCGGCTGCATCGAGGGAGATCCCTGACAGATTTTATCCTTTGTCTCCGAATTACTGATTACCCCAACGGAATCCATTTCGGACCCGGTAGCGGCAAGCGTCAGGACGTCGAGAATCGGGAGGCACCGGGTAATCTCTGCTTTTTCTTCCAGAATATCCCATGCATCCCCATCATAGAAAGTCGCTGCGCCGATGAACTTTGTGCAGTCGATGACGGAGCCGCCGCCCACCGCCAGAAGCACCTCGATGCCTTCTTTTTTGCAAAGCTTCGCACCGGCCCTCACCGAAGAGACTTTCGGATTCGGTTCGATGCCGGACAACTCAAAAAGCTCCAATCCCGCTTTTTTTATTTCCGCCACTACCTTGTCGTAGAGTCCGGATTTTTTAATCGAACCGCCTCCATAGGTGAGCAGTACCTTTTTCCCGTACTTGCTCAGTTCTTCCCCCAGATGACCCAGCTGATTCTCGCCAAAGTACACCTTTGTCGGAATATCGTAGATAAAACTGTTCATACTGTTTTCCTCCTGTTCTCTTTTCATAAAAACAATATATCGCTGTAAAGGTATAAATTCAAGTATCAGACAGTATATGAAATCTTTTTAATATGCACTCAATAGTTGACATAAAGTTGGTTGCAGGTTATTGACGGATGTAGTAATCTGTTGATACAGACGACGAAGGAGGTTTACGATGAACACGAATCTAGGGAACCGAATTAAGAATCTTAGAAATGAGCGTCACCTCAGCCAAGAATACGTTGCTGAGCAAATCGGTGTGAGCAGACAATCTGTATCGAAGTGGGAAAGCGGCATATCAAGACCCAGCACCGGTAATCTAATATGTTTGGCAGAACTTTTCGATGTTTCTTTGGATGCGTTTACGCAAGAAGCACCAGATAATAGCGGCAACGTGAAGAAACGCAAAGATATTTCTAAAACACTAAAAATCATCGTCTGCACAATATTTGGAATTTGTATCTTGCATTTTATTATTTGGGCAATCTTCTACGGAATGTACTCACTTAAAGGCGATGTTTTTGCCGAAAATATATCTGCGTTCCTAACCGTTTTTTCCGTAATCGGTGCTGCATGCTATGCGTTCCTGCCTACGGCAGGGGTATTGATGTCAGCCGGAATAGCAATCGTGGGAGCGATAGACAAGTCAAAGGAAACCGTCTTAGCGGGAATTATTCTAATATGTGCAATGCTGTTGCTCCGACTCCTGCCGCTTATGTATATGCACATGCAAATAGTGTATTAAACGCACGGTTAAAAGCACTCATCCGTCGTTCCGGTCAATTCCGCCCACCTTGCGGACAGGAATCGGGCATAGAGAACCGGTTCCAATCCATAGCTCCCGATTGAGCAGGTATTGTTCACTTCCACCAGAATGGTTTCACCATCTTTGGTCACGCCAAAATCCAGTGCATATGCCTTCGGTGCCCCCTCGAAATCCTTCACACAGGATTCCACGACATCCGCATCGCACGCAACATCCCACCGGCCGCCGTATCTTCGTACGTCGATAATCTCTCCGTACAGAACGAACACCCGGAATTCAGCAATAATTTCTTTTACCTCGCTGCAGTATACCGGATAGTCCTCATAGTAACTTCCGCATCCGATCAAATCCGCCGGCTCTCGAATAATTCGGCCTTTGAATTTTTTGTTGTGAATCGGTTTCATAAAAACAGGCCACATATCCGGGTTGGAGTTTACCGTATTTGCCGTACTCTTCCACAGGCGACGTTTGAGGTATTTGCGCAAAACCTCCGGATAATCCATATCCTCAATTTCTCTGTTAAAATCTCTTAAACGAGCAGCAACGGTACCGATGTATCCCACCACCACATCGTCCATTTTGCTTTCTGCCAATTCCTCAAAGGTTTCAAAAAATACTGTTTCAAAACCCATTTCCCGGAATCCAATGTACGCATTAAAGTGGTCCTGATCCGTTGGGGTTCCGTTTTTTGCTTGTATGAATACTCTCATTTACTTCTTCGTCCTTCTTTGATACTCTCACATTCTTTTGCTTCACACCAACAACACGCATTTTTTGCGCGTTGTTATCTTTATCGACTTCCCCCTCAGAAAAAACATTATTTACATGTTTTCTAATGGTTTTCCTCTTTAATATACTGGAAATTGTTACACTTAAATAAGCGGAATTTCACCATCATAGTTTTCTGCTTTTTCCAATAGCGGTCCTTTATCTCCCATCGTAAACGCAATGTCGCTACTGCGGATAGAGAGCAGCTCCATTCCAGGTCTCACCTTCAAAAAATCCATCATTTTCTTCGTAAGAAGAATTTGCCCCTCCTGTGAAATCTCTACCCAGCAGTAGGAACGCCCCTTGTATTTGATGAATTCGCCAGAACCTGCTGAGTAGTCAAGCAACGGTGGAGTATCGTCCAAAATATGACCAAGTTTTGACGGATGCAAAAGGCCTTTCCGGGTGACGCAGAAACCACCGGTAATCTTACTTCCGGTAAAAAGATATACTTTTCCTTCATCTGTAATGTGATATTCTTCCATTGCCTGCGGTGGAATCCGCAATGTTCCATCCGTCCGAATGAGTGATTTCCCGAAAATAAATTTTCCTCCCTTATTCATTTGTGGCATAAAAACACCTCCTGAAATTCCGATTTGTCAATTTCTATATTCCCTTAACTTTAATGTTTCAGGACATAAAAGTCAATCAAACTTGTGTGAATAAAATATGACGATTCAAGTTCATTCCGTTTCCGTTTGAACCCAAAATACGACAATAGCGGTTCTGCATTGCAACAGAACCGCTCGGCCATATCACTTATTTCTTCTTGAACAACGCTGCTTTTACTACGCCCTTCGGATCTTTCACCAACAGAATAACCAGCCAGATGATGAGCCCAAGAGCTGCAACCGACAGACCCAGATAAAAATCGTTCAACATATCCACAGGAGCAGGAGTAAAGTACTCCGCACCAAGTTCTGCATACTCAAAAATGGCATCCACCAGCCACATCAGAGATGCCCCCCAGTACATCCAGCAAAGAGTACCAACTTTCATTTCACTTTGGGGAGCGCCCTTATACCAGACGACCGTAGCAATTATTGCTGCAAAAACCGTTGTCAGTAATGTCATACTCTACATTCCCTCCTTTACGAGCTTGCAATCCCTTATCGCTCTTTTTTCCATAAAAGAAGAAACAGCAAGCATACCGCACCATACAGCTGTAACCAGTACCGCCATCATAACGCCTGCGCTACCCATTTCTGCCAGCATATCCGCGGTTTCGCCATTTTCAACTGCCGTTAGGAACGGGAAAAACGGTACCACTTCGCCGTGCCACAGGTGTTCAAACGCCAGCAACGCAGAACCGCCCCAGAGCAGTTTGTTCAGCCAGCCAAGCTTCGTGGAAAACTTAATTCTCGTTGCTTCCTGAACAGAGCCGTCCGGAAGAGTGAGCTTTACCGATTTTTCTTTTTCCTTGGACTGGATCACCTTTGCAGCAACAGTAGTGATAATAGCTTCCGTAGCCGGAACAAGAAAACATGCCATAATTATACCTCCTAATTTTCACAGATGTTTCTACGCCAAACAAAAAAGAAGGCGTACCGCCCCTCTTCAGAGGAACCGTATACCTTCTTGTGTATACATCATCGTCATCTGTTATTCGTTTTGAATGTTTTATCATCGGACGCTTCTGCATCACTACTCAACTTCCTGTATGAGTGTATAGTAATTTTACCACCGTATAATAAGAAGCGCAAGAATCTGCGGTTAGAATATTGTTATATTTCCTTCAGAACTTCTTCTATTAAATTTCCGACAGACAGGTGTGAAACCCCGACAATGGTATTATCGCAATGATTCACAGGAATCAACAGCCGTTTTGCTCTGCTTTGCCCAACAGCTACCGCCATCGTTGGAGTCACTTCGCCAAACATTGCATCGGCAATAACAATACCAATCGGTCCAATAATTACGTCGGCGGTCCGGCATCCAACAACAACTGCATTTTCTCCGGTCGCCGCATGATTGGCGCCGGCTTTCAGCATCGCCGTTGTGGCCGTACTGTTTGTTCCAACTGCCGTAATTTCTATATGCGGCTGTTTGTGCTTAATCGCGGCGACTACTTGTTTTCCGATTCCGCCGCCCTGAGCATCTATTACTAATACTTTCATGCAATATGTCCTCCAAACTGTCGATGGCTTGCTATTTCATTTCCGCAATTTAAACATTTCACTATCGTTCACCTTCTTTTTTCAGGTAGGGAGATTTTATCTCCCCACCATCATAAATCTCTTTCGTTTAGAAAAGTTGTCCCAGTTGCGTAAGTTTCTCTTTGTATGGAAAACCCTTATCAAATTCGTCAGCTTTTGCTTCATCTACAAAATATCCTGCAGGTGTTTCATACTCTCCGGTTATGCCATCTAAATAACCCGGAATCAACTCCTTGCATCAGCCTTGATTACCGCTTTCATGAAAATGTTCTGTCCAATCAGCTTTCCATTAAGCTCCATCACATAATCCAGTTCTGCAGTCCGGATTATTTCGCAACTGATTCAGAACAAAATACTCCAGACAACCGGGGCGGTACACATTCCAAAATGATTCTCTTACTAGGTTTTCTACTTCTCGGTATTCTTCTTTATTCCTGCGGGAGGTTGTGTGTGACTGTATCCGCAACCTCCCGGTTACGCTACAATCTCCATTGTGTTGTACTTGATCAAAAAGCACTCTCCTTAAAATTAATACTTATATTTAAGCCTCAATGTGTTCAGAAATTTATCAAAACTAATTTATCACATTTACAATGTGAAGTCCATGCTCAACGGTCATAGTGAAACTTGAACAGTGCAGCGATTAGTTGCTGCTTCACATAGCCGTCAATCTCGGTCATGGAAATTCCCCCTCTCTGAATAATAGTGCGGGGCAAAGCAACGTTCATTTTACTGTTGACTGGCTCAGCCGGCTTTGTGCTATTGCCTTGTAGTAAACACAAATAGAAATGATTGCTGTAATCGCTTCCGTGATCCAAAACGCATTCCAGACGCCAACCGCTCCGAAAATCCTGCTGAGTAAAAACGCAGTTGGGATGATAACCACAACATACCGGCAAAGTGAAATCAGTAATGAAGGCGTGCCTTTTCCAAGTCCCTCCAGTGCGCCGGAAGATGTAACGGAAACCGCCGAGACGATAAAACCGGCACCGATGATACGCAGGGCTGTTTCCCCGGTCTGGATTGTCGCTTCTGAGTGGGTAAACAGCCCAATAAGCTGGCCGGGGATTAGCAGACATATCACTGTCCCAATCACCATAATGATACCGCTCATGCACAAGACGATTTTATAGATCTGGCTGACTCTTTTGTTCTCCCCCGCACCGTAGTTATAGCCGATTAATGGGCGCATCCCCTGAACAATGCCATTGGCCGGAAGATAGATGAATGTCTGCAATTTGTAGTAGATTCCCAAAATCAGAATGTACACTTCGGAATATGCCGCCAAAATAGCATTGAGCGCCGAAATCAAAAGAGATGAGAGCGCAAGCGTCAAGGCCTGCCCGATGCCGGTTGCCAGTGCGGCGCCTTCGATTCCCATTTCAGGGAATGGACCATAGCCAAAAATCAAAACGGGGTCTAAGACAATGTTTGTTATACACCCACACATCAAGCTGATCATGGTTGTTTTCATGTTTCCTACAGCTTGGAATAGTTTCTCGAATGTAACACCAACAATGATAATCAATGTAAAAGCGAACGCAATAACAGAATAGCGGACGCCAAGTTCAATCACTG